>JAYEFS010000070.1:0-5084 GCA_034658695.1 Methanobacteriota archaeon
CCTTCGCGTCTCTGCGCCTTTGCGCCCTTGCGTTAAATTGGAAAACAATAACGCAAAGATGCAAAGACGCGATGGCGCAAAGAACAAAAGTCTCCGTGTGTATTTCACTGGAATTTTCGGTTGTGCCGCCTCGGAGTAAACAAGCTGAACGCGAAACCGCAATGTGCAGGCTTCGTACTTAAGTCAAGGGTTTAGCGACTTCAGGAGATTATTGCGGGGATACGTCGAGGTCGGGTTGGGACGCGTGATCAAGTATGATAGAACGTATCGCCATTGGAGGCACCACGTACCGCCGTAACTTTGTCTGCGTCGGAAACGATGATCAGTGAAATGTATGGGCGGGTGTCGCGGATTTTGTCATTTCACTCCACGGTAACACTCTTCGCAAGATTTCTCGGCTTGTCGATCTCGCATCTCTTGTGGCATGCGACATAGTATGCGAACAACTGGAGCACGACCGATGCGAGCACAGGTGCAATCCATGGGTCGGTGTCAGGTATGCGGAGTACATAATCCACGTACTTCGCAATCCTGGTGTCGCTCTCGTTGGCAATACCGATCACAATTGCGCCCCTCGCCTTGACCTCTTTTATGTTTCCCAGCATCTTGTCATAGACCATGCCCTCTGTTGCTATTGCAATCACAGGGACTCCGTCGTAGATCAGGGCGAGCGGACCGTGCTTGAGTTCGCCTGCTGGGAATCCTTCTGCCGGGATGTACGAGATCTCTTTTAATTTGAGTGCGCCCTCAAGAGCGATTGGGTAGTTTGCGCCCCTTCCCATGAAGAGAAACTGCTCAGCGTCCGCAAACAACATAGCGCATTCTCGAATGCCTGGTGCACAGTTCAGCACCCGTCTGATGTTTGCGCTCATCTGCTTCAACTCGTAGATGAAGTCGTTCTCGTCTGCTGCCGATAACGCGCCCCGCAATCTCCCGAGCTGCACTGCCGTGAGGAGTAGTACCGCAAGCTGCGATGTGAACGACTTGGTGGCAGCAACCCCTATTTCGGGTCCGGCTCTCGTGAGTATGCACTGGCACTCCCTTGTTATGCTGCTGCCGTGAACGTTTGTTATGCCGAGTTTCTGGCTGTCCTTCGATCCTGCCTCCCTTATTGCTGCGAGGGTGTCGGCAGTCTCCCCTGACTGCGTGATTGCGATCACAAGATCGCCGCAATCAAGGAGTGGGTCTGTGTACCTGAACTCGGATGCGATCTCAACCTCGACCGGGATTCTGGCAAAATGCTCGATTGCATATCTTCCGAATAACCCGGCATGGTATGATGTTCCGCATGCAATGATCACAATCCGTCTCGCATTCGGCACCGACACATCGAGATCGACCCCTTCTGATGATATCCGCCCTGAAAACGTCTCCCTGATGCTGATCGGCTGTTCGAATATCTCTTTCTGCATGAAATGATCATATCCGCTCTTCTCTGCCGCTTCAGCATCCCATTCGAGTGTTTCGACCCTATTCTCAACACGTGCCCCGTCCATGGTTGTGATTTCGACCCCTCCGCCCGAAATCACGCCGATCTCTCCATTGTTCATGAAGATCACATTCTTTGTGTACTTCAGTATGCCCGAGGCATCGGATGCCACAAAGAACTCACCATCACCGAGTCCGAGGGCAAGAGGGCTATCCTTTCGTGCGACAACGATCTTGTCAGGATCGTCTGTGCTTATCACCGCGAGTGCGTACGATCCCCGCACCTTTGATAGCGCATTTCGCACCGATGATTCAAGATCGCCGTTATAATATTCAGAGATCAGGTGCGGAAGCACTTCCGTATCGGTTTCCGATATGAATTCGTGCCCCGAACCGATCAATTCCTCTTTGAGCTCAATATAGTTCTCAATTATCCCGTTGTGGACAACGGCAACCTTGCCGGCGTCGTCGCAGTGCGGGTGTGCGTTCTCTGATGACGGTGCCCCATGCGTCGCCCACCGTGTGTGACCGATCCCGACGCATCCCGCAATATCCGGGGTGATCGATACGAGGTCATCGACGCTTCCCTCCGTCTTGAACGTCTGAATGCTACTGCCGATGGTTGCGATTCCTGCAGAGTCGTATCCGCGGTACTCAAGACGCTTTAGAAGGTCAAATAGGACAGGAACTGCCTTGGATGTGCCAAGATAACCGACGATGCCACACATCTCAAATCACCGCCGAATTCTGTGAAATCCGATTCCGGAAGTCTGCACGGGGCTTACCAGAACGCCAGGCAGTTTTAAACTGTTGTGCCAACCAGTTCCGTGAAATGTGTCTATTCATTAGATCCGTGTTATGTACTGTATTCAAAATCAATGGGATTAGAGCACGAACCCGGCGAACTACACGAACCCGATGAACCTCTGACATACTGACAACGGTAACAATATTTAAGATGTTTTTCAATTCTCCCGCATAAAAAGTTGTATCGCACATCTCAAATCACCAGTGCACGATTTGGTATCTGCTTTCGGATCACTGCGCCCGTCTTGATCTTGCACTCTGTTCCGATCAATGCCCCGGCTGCAGTCGAGACATCGCTTCCGATTGTGTTCCCATCCCCGAGAACGGCGCCGATCTCGTCCGCGTGATACAGTGCACCATTCAACTCTATCAGCAGATCCTTTTCGCTCTCTGTTACGAAATGGCTCTCGATTACGTTGTTCTCCCCGATTACGGAGTTCTTTATGGTGCTGTGAGAGCCGATGTAGACGTTATCGAAGATCACACTATTTTTGATGTATGTAAACGGCTCTATTGTGACATTGTCCCCTATGGATGTCGATTGTGTGATGACCACATTCGGACCGATCTCGCAGTCCCGCCCTATAACAGCAGGACCTGCGATGTAAGACCCCTCTCTCACAATCGAACCGCTGCCAACCGCAATATCGCCCTTGACTGTGCCATCCACGGTTCCCTGCACCGACCTCGTGGTATCCTCAAGTATCCTCGCATTCACATTGAGCAGGTCCCAGGACTGCATCACATCCACCCACGTGTGGTCTGTTCCGCATGCATGCACAGCGTAGTTGCGATCGATCATCCGTTGTATCGAATCGGTGATCCCGAACTCGCCGCGATCGTCGTAGTACAGTGTGTCTGCAATCGCAACAAAGATGTCTGAATTGAGTACATAAATACCGGTGTTGACGCTGTGGACATCCGAGAGTCTCAGTCCCTCGACGATCTCCTCTACTCTTCCGTCCGTCTCAGTTACGAGCGCATAGCCCGTGGTGTCTGCCCTGGCTGCCGTCAAAATCGATATGCCGCCTGCATGCTTCTCTGTTATGTCTGTAATCGTCTCTGCGCTGACGAGATTGTCTCCGTTCAACACAAGAAATTCATCACCCACGACGTTTTTCACTTGATTTATCGAGTGTGCGGTACCAAGTTGCTGTTTCTGCTCCACATATTCGATATGCACACCAAAATCCTTGCCATTACCAAAATAATTCATGATGCGCTCTTTTTCAAACCCAACAACCATGACAATGTCCGAATTGCCGCTCTCATGAAGTGCGCGAACCACATACTCAATCATCGGCTTGTTTGCGATCGGAAGCATCACCTTCGATCGTGTGAACGTCAGTGGTCTGCACCGAGTCCCTTCGCCCGCAGCAAGAATAACCGCCTTCATCGCTTTTCACCCATGCATTCCTTTTTGGGTCTACACTTGTAATATATGTTACATATATGTCGCAGGCACAATCGTTGCGTAACCCGTAACGAGATGTTTTTGGGCGATCCTATAAACATTTCCATGTAAATTGCGCTCAAGACGGAAAAGTTGTCTGGAACCTTAAGAAATCCCGCTCGCCCGCACCCTATATGCATGCTCAATAACGTGTGGTAGGAACCACAATATTACACAAGATCTCGGTGTTAATATTGTGTAATACGGTGGTTTTATATGGCGGATATTCACACAATATGGCGTACGTACCACCCTGCAACCATGAGTCCGTATGGTGCACCATGAACGCTCCTTGTTATCGGAAAGGATATATACAACAGACACAGAACGTCAGTTGATTGATATGAATAAACTATTCAGTATTAGCGTGTTGCTGGCACTGATTCTCGCTGGCAGCGGATGTATAGACACGAATGGTAATGGCAGCGCAGACGTGGTCAAAGAAGGCGACCATGTTCTGGTGGACTACACCGGGAGACTGGAAAACGGCACCGTCTTCGACACATCTGTGGAAGACGTCGCAATCGAAGCAGGGGTACACAACCCGAACCGGGTGTATCAGCCGATTGAGTTCACGGTCGGTGCCGGGCAGATGATTAAAGGGTTTGACAATGGTGTCGTTGGCATGGCTGTGGGCGAAGAGAGAACGCTGACCATACCACCGGAGGGTGCATACAAGAACCGGCGTGAAGATCTGGTCAAAAGCGTTCCGATTGAAGATTTGAGCGCGGCAGGAATCACGCCTGTGATCGGAGAGCGGCTCACCACCAGCTATGGACCTGGTATCATAACAAACGTCACAAATACGAGCGTTGTGATCGACTTTAACCACAAGCTTGCCGGAGAGACGCTGATCTTTGACGTGAAGCTTGTTTCTATCGGCAGTGAACGTACAATTGCCGAAGATGGTCTTAAAAGCGATACGGATGACACTATGACCGATAAGGTGAAGACAGCAGAAGAGAACCGTACCGCAATTATCGAGACGAGCATGGGTACGATGACTGCTGAATTGTACGGAGCTCGAGCGCCCAACACCACCGCGAACTTCATCGAACTGGCAGAAAGCGGATTCTACGATGGTCTGATCTTTCACAGGGTGAAAGACGACTTCATGATCCAGGGCGGAGACCCGAAGGGTGATGGCACAGGTGGATCAGGAAAGACGATCAAGCTGGAAATCCATCCTGAACTGACCCATGTCGATTGCGCCCTTGCAATGGCACGATCGCAGAATCCGGACAGTGCATCCAGTCAGTTCTATATCTGCGACGGTGTGCAGCATTTCCTTGACGGGAACTATACGGTGTTTGGCAGGGTGGTCGATGGAATGGATGTTGTGCGAGCGATTGCAGCGGTAGAGACAGACCAGCGAGACAGACCGCTGGAGGACGTC
>JAYEFS010000071.1:0-5082 GCA_034658695.1 Methanobacteriota archaeon
GCATCAACAACATTCCTTAGGATATCCAGTGCATCCACGCCCTTCATCTGCTGATCAATCCCGACATGTATGCAGACACAATCGATTCCGAGTTTTTCGAGCTCTTTTGCACGGCTGACCGGGTCATCTACAGACAGGAGATCAGCCATCATCGACACACCGTACTTTCTTGCGGATCTGACCGCATCCTCAATCGTTGAGTCATCGGCACCCCCCATGATCGCAACAATCTCTGCGCCGGATTTTGCAGCCATCTCGACCTCGATTGCTCCTGTGTCCATCGTCTTCATGTCAGCGACGATCGCATGGTTCGGGAATGCTTTTTTGATCGCACGCACCGCAGCCATGCCCTCGCTCTTGATGAGAGGGGTTCCAGCCTCGATTATGTCGATGTGTTCGGACGTCTCTTTCGCAATCTGAATTGCACGGTCGATCTCGAGCAGGTCGAGTGCGAGCTGGAGTCTCTTTCTGGTTGGAATTGGGATAGGGGTCATGCTCTATTTTTGGGTGTGACAGGAGGTAAAGGATGTCCCGCATCCCGCAGGATCAAGCAACCGAAATTCGTATCCGATTCCATCTGCGTTCGGTTGAGCACCACAAGCGATCTTCATAGTACCCACACCCAATCACCGGATTTTTAGACGGTACCCCATCTGGCACTGTCTGGAAATCCAGTGATTTCCGTAATGGTCAGTTGGATGTGCAACAACGCAAAAGACGCGAAGATTGAGATTGGTAACACTCTTCGCGTCTCTGCGCCTTTGCGTTAAATTAGAAAACAATAACGCAATAGCAAAGACGCGATGGCGCAAAGAACAAAAGTCTCCGGGTGCATTTCACTGGGATTTTCCTGGTTCTGACGTTTTCTGTGGTCGCTAACGGTAGCTCCCTCGCGTATGCAAAAAACGCGGGCGCATCTCTCTCAACTTTGCGTCTCTGCGACTTTGCGACCTTGCGTTATATCAGAGGAACGCAAAGGCGCGATGACGCAAAGGCGCAAAGATTGGAAACCACAGAATCCATTAGAATCAGGGATTTTCGATTGTGCCGGTTTTACCGTACTTTTTGAAGTGGGTACCAACTTTCCACAATACTACTCCAAACAGCCATCAGATCTCAATTACCCCCCCGTACACGCGCACTGCCCCGCCTTCCATGAACGCGACGCCATCCGCGCCAAGAAGCACGCGTAAGACCCCGCCTGCAGTCCGCACCACCACCCGGTCACCAGTCCGCCCGAGTCTGTGTGTGACATAAGCGGATGCGACCGCGCCTGTGCCACAACTCAAGGTCTCGCCCTCAACGCCGCGTTCGTACGTTCGGATCACAATCTCACGCTCGCTCTCGACCGTAACAAAGTTCACGTTCGTGCCCTCCGGAAATACGGGCGCATACCTGATCCCCGGTGCGATCTCATCGATTGCGATCTCCTGCTCATCGGTAAAGATTATGGCATGCGGAACGCCGGTGTTTACGGAATGTACCTCGTATCCGTCGATCTCATGTATGCCACCCCACACAGGAGTTCCCATGTCTACTTTAATCCACTCACCGTCCGGATCAACTGTCAGAACGCCTGCAAGCGTCTCGATCGTAGAACTCCCTCTTCCGGTTATGTAGTTCTCGTCAATCGCATACCTGACAAGGCACCGTATGCCGTTTCCGCACATCTCTGCCTCTGATCGGTCCGGCTGGAAGAGCCGCATCCTGATGTCTGCGTGATCTGACTTCATGAGGAAGAGGACGCCGTCTGCGCCGATCCCGAACCTGCGGTCGCAGTAGGTGGCTGCGAATCCGGGTTTGTCCTCGATAACCTCGCAATCGTATTCGTCAACTAAGATGAAGTCGTTTCCGTTTCCGTGCAGTTTGGTGAACTTGATCATGGTGTTTCACCTCCGATTATGTGGTTATGGTGTTATGAATGTTTTTTGCGATGGTCGGATTTGTGGCATTCGTCGCATTCGTGCAATTCGCTTAAACGTGTCATTCATGAATGCGCCAGCGAAGGCGTTGCCATTTCAAGTCGGTAACTCTAAACAGGTGCGATTCATCTTGCGAGACGCATAGCATACGCAAATTGCAGAGAGCCGAATCATTATATGCGATCAACCACTTTAGGATAATAGGCATTAGAAAACTGGTACGAAAATGAAGATATTGCCCATAAACCTCGAAGATCTGATACATGCCCGGTCTGTGGAGTCGGTGAGGCGTGAGTTCAAGAAGACATGGTCGGAACATATTCTAGAGAGCGTAATTCACAGCATCTGCGCTTTTGCCAACGATTTTTTCAACTTAAACGGCGGATACATCATCCTGGGCATCGAGGATAAAAATGGGCAGCCAGTTCTCCCTCTGCATGGGTTGGACGATCAGAATCTGGATGATATCCAAAAGCAGATCCGGGGCAATTGCAAGCGCATCGATCCTGAATATCAACCAGTATTATCACTCGAGATATATCAAGACAAACAGATCCTCGTAATCTGGGTTCCGGGAGGGGAGTTGAGACCGTATCAGGCACCCATAAAACTACGGGAAAGGGGCAGGGCTTACTATGTCCGTCAGGGTAGCGAATCAGTCAGGGCGCAGGGCGACGTCCTGACGCAACTGATGCAGATGACTGCAAGGGTACCTTTCGATGACCGACGGAACAACTCGGTTCAGGTTGACGTCATATCTCCATCCCTTGTCAGGAAATATCTTGCCGACATCAGGAGCGATCTGGTTGCCCCCGAAGTAAATTTGCCGGACAGGGATCTGTACCGGTATATGAAGATCGTCTCACCAATGAATGGTCACGAGGCTCCGAGAAACGTCGCTTTACTTTTTTTCACAGAGAACCCTGACCAGTACTTCCCGGCAACCCGGATTGAGGTTGTCCAGTTTGGTGATGATGCCGGAGGCGACTTAATCGAAGAAAAAGTATTTCGGGGTCCCATCCACTTTCAGTTGAGGCAGGCACTCGATTATTTAAACAGTTTCAGTACTTCGATGATCAGGAAGATTTCGGGCAGAGCTGAAGCGCATAAAACAGTTGCATTTCCTTACGAAGCCATGGAAGAGGCGCTTGTGAATGCGGTGTATCATAGGAGCTATGAGGTGTATGAACCGATCAAGGTCTATCTGTACCCGGACCGCATGGAGATCATCAGTTATCCGGGACCGGTTCCGGGAATCGAGGTGCACCACCTGCAAGCAGGTGAAACCGTTCCACCGGTCCAGAGTCGAAACCGGAGAATCGGGGAGTTTCTCAAGGAACTCAATCTCGCGGAAGGCAGGGGAACCGGAATACCGAAGATCCGCAGGAAAATGCGTGAAAACGGATCACCTGAACCTGAATTCGAATTTGATTGCGAAAAAACGTATTTTCGTGCCATCTTGCCAGCCCATCCGCAGTACGTGGTGATTCACGCTCTCCGTAATAGTGCTCATCTCTGGGCAACCGGCGAAAGAAGAAATGCCCTCGCGAATCTGGAAGATGCCCTAAAAAGAGTTCCGACATCAGGAGCGATTATGGGGCAGCTTATTGAGTACAGGGCAAGTCTTGGTGAGTTATCTTCGGCTGAGAATATGTTTAATGATAATAGAAATAATCCTAAACTGATCGATCGGCATCTACTCTTTCTTGCAATGGCTAAAGCGTACCTGGACACCCAGAATCCTTCAAAAGCATCATCAATCCTTCAAGAGATTCCCACTCCTGCAACAGACGATGAACTGATCGAACTCGCGATATTGTATAAGAGAGCAGGGCGGTTTGAGGAAGCCCATAAGGTTTTTGCCTCGAATTTTGATATACTTTGCGAGGATCCAAAGGCGGTACACGAATATGCACAAACGAAGATGAAATTGGCGGCAGGGGCACGGCGGAATAAATCTGTCCGGAAACGCTTGAACATGGATGCGGCAGAACTGCTGCGCAGAGCCATACAGCTATCTGATGACCATGTCAGAACCGCATGGTGCTGGTATGACCTTGCAAGAACGTTGAATTGGCTGCATGCTCTGGAAACCGAAGTACTCATGGCATACAGTAAAGCCATGGAACTATTACCCGATGAACCGGTATTCAGAGAGAATTATGAGCGGCGGCAGGACAATCCCGGATGATGGGGTGTGTGATGGTTGATCTACACTTCGCATCGCCACAAAATAATTTTGAGAAGCATTGACCGCCGCAGTCTTCCGCAGTCGATTTCACCAAATCACAAGACCGAACAGCAGCAAATTTTAGATTACAAGCAAAGCCTCTTGATAGTGTTTCAATGGGGGTGAGTAGTTACATTTTTTGTTGTCTTTTCCCCCGTAGGCATATCAGATACACTGTTCAGCGCAGTCCCACAATTACTACAGAACTTCACATTGTCAGGGTTTTCTGTACCACAATTACTGCAAAATATCATAACTAACACCCATATCATATATTGGATTCGAGGTATATGAATGTTCGCAAAACGTATCCGCTCCAAATCAGAGGGTAACTCGAAGAAGTGGAAGTATACTGAATCCTCAATGATGGTGTTAGTATTGTCATCTGGCAAGCAATGAATCGCTATACCAATGGTTTTATCACATCACCCCATTCGATAGAATACTATATATACCAGAAGAGTAAAGGTCGTCTCATGAATTTATCAGGGATCACGCAAGCATTAGAAACGATAAATATCCACCCTGATAAAATTCATGATGCGCAACTGTCAGAAGCTTTCAGTCTCCTTCTTCAGCTCATCGAAGATTTAAGTGAAAGCAATAAAAATTAAAAGCAGAAAACCAGAAGTTGCGAGATGAAATCAGCCTGATGAAAGGAGAGCAGCCAAAACCAGACATTAAACCTTCCGGGAAGAAGCCAAACGTTGACATCTCTTCAGAAGAAGAAAGAAAACCCAAAAACCCCCCAAAAAATAAGAAACCGAAAACGAAAAAAGACAAGATAAAGATAGACCGTGTTGCAATGGCACTACCTTAAGAAAATAATCCAAATAGAAGCAATAAAGTAAATGTGATTGGTATCGTATTATGCCAACATAAAGATTCGTAAGTTATTATGAATCCGCAAATGAGGTACTAACCATGTTT
>JAYEFS010000072.1:0-5073 GCA_034658695.1 Methanobacteriota archaeon
AAAGATCAGAACTATGGCTGTGCACAGCGGAATCATGCTCGACAATCACAGGAAGGTCGCACAGTTGATGGCAAAGACCGGGCACGCTGTTCCCATAAATGATGATAACAAGGAGAAGCGGAAAAAACTCGGGATGAACGAACTCCCTGAGACCGTGCACAACTACCCTGATGCGCTAGAAGAGGTGCACAAGATCGTTGCGAAAACGAAGTTTGATAAACTAACGGAGGCTAAATCATGAGCGAACTATCATTCTTCCTCGGATGTATAGCGCCGAACAGGTACCCTGGAATTGAGAAAGCAACAAAGATAGTGATGGAGGATCTCGGCGTGCATCTCAGGGAACTAAAGGGCGCATCATGCTGTCCCGCGCCAGGGGTTTTCAGATCATTCGACAAGCTCACATGGCTTGCGCTCGCATCTCGAAACGTTGTACTATCCGAAGAGATGGGCGTAGACCTCCTGACGGTCTGTAACGGCTGCTTCGGATCCCTTGTTGATGCGAACAATCTCTTGAAAGAAGACCCGGAACTCAGAAAAGAAGTTAACGGCGTACTTTCCGAGGTTGGACGCGAGTTCAAGGGCACGATCCGTGTGCGCCACATCATGGAGTATCTCTACGATGACGTTGGTGTCGAGAAGGTCAAGGAATCGATCAAATACCCTGTTGACCTGAAGGTTGCCGTGCACTACGGCTGCCACCTGATAAAGCCGTCGAAGGAGCGGCATCTCGGAAGTATCGAGAACCCGACGTTCTTTGACGAACTTGTTGAGGCAACAGGAGCGGAATCGGTGATGTACCGGGACAAGAACGCATGCTGCGGCGCAGGCGGCGGTGTGCGAACATCAAGTCTTGAGACCGCACTCAAGCTTGCCAGAGCGAAACTCGAAAATGCGAAAGCAGCCGGCGTTGACTGCATCGTGGATGCATGTCCGTTCTGCCACCTCCAGATGGATGTTGGTCAGACCGAGATTGCAAAGAAGTTTGGAGATGTTTTTAATATGCCAATCGTTCACTATTCCCAGCTTCTCGGGCTTGGAATGGGATATACCCCGCAGGAACTTGGTATCGACATGAACTACGTCAAGAACGACGAGTTCATAGCAAAGATTGAGAAGATAGGGGGTGGCAAGTAATGGCAGAGTTAGTAGGAGCGGTTGCGGTCGCTGGAGGCGGCATCGCTGGTATCCAGTCAGCACTCGATCTTGCCGACAGCGGGCTCAAGGTCTACCTGATCGAGTCGAGCCCGTCGATCGGCGGAGTGATGGCACAACTCGACAAGACCTTCCCGACGCTCGACTGTTCGATGTGTACGCTCTCGCCGAAGCTCGCAGAGGTAGCAAGACACCCAAATATCGAACTCCTGCCGTACAGCGAGATCAAATCAATATCAGGAGCTGCTGGCAACTTCGATGTCACCGTCACAAGAAAAGCGACGTATGTTGATCCTGACAAGTGTACGGCATGTGAACTCTGTCTTGCCAAGTGCCCTTCAAAGGTTCTTGACGAGTACAATGAGGGAACTAGCAAGCGAAAGGCGATTTACCTTCCGTTCCCGCAGGCAGTGCCACGGGTAATGGTGATCGATGCTGAGCACTGTCTTTATCTCACGAAGGGCAAGTGCGGGAACTGCAAGAAGGTTTGTGAGAATGATGCGATCGATTATGAGATGAAAGACAGGGATGAGGTGATCAAGGTCGGATCGGTCATTCTCTCGACAGGATTTAAGCCGTATGATCCCACACCACTCGAACAGTACCATTATGAGCATCCCGATGTCGTAACCTCCATTGAGTTCGAACGTCTCCTCTCAGCATCAGGTCCATCCGAAGGGCATGTGCAACTGGCAGACGGAACGACTCCAAAGAAGATCGCATGGCTCCAGTGCATAGGGTCACGAAATCCTGAGATCGGGCGCCCGAACTGTTCTGCAGTCTGCTGCATGTACGCAACCAAGGAGGCGATGGTTGCAATGGAGCACGACAATGAGCTTGAGACCGCGATCTTTAACATTGACGTGCGAGCGTTCGGCAAGGGCTTTGAACAGTTCTACCAGCGTGCAAAGGGTGAAAAAGGGGTCCGGTTCATTAGATCCCGCCCATCAGGCGTTGACATCGACCCGGTCACAAACAGGCTCTCTGTCAGATATGAGGTAGAGGAATCGACCGAGACCGCTGGCGAGGAGTTTGACATGATCGTGCTCTCGATTGGTCTCACGCCATCCGACTCGAGCAAGAAACTCGCGGAGATCGCAGGTGTTGAGATGGACGAGTATGGAAATGTCGCAACTGCAATCGATGCGCCGATGACGACAAGCGTCCCCGGAATCTTTGCATGTGGAACGATCGTTGCACCAAAGGACATACCTGACACGGTGGCGGATGCATCAGGTGCAGCATCGAAGGCGCACTCGATCCTTGCGTCGGAGCGTGGAACACTCGTAACCGAGCGGACATATCCGCCTGAGAAGGATATAACCGCAGAGGAGCCGAGAATTGGGGTCGTTGTCTGCGATTGTGGGATCAACATCGCTTCAGTTGTGGACGTCCCAGCGGTCGTAGAGTATGTGAAAACACTGCCGCATGTGGTTCATGCCTACGAGCAGACGTACGCGTGCTCAACAGACTCACTCGACATCATCAAGGAAAAGATCGAGGATCACGACCTGAACAGGGTTGTTGTAGCATCATGCACCCCGAGAACGCACGAACCGCTCTTCCAGGACACATGCAGAGGGGCAGGGCTTAACCCATATCTCTTCGAGCTTGCAAACATCAGGGAGCAGTGCGCATGGGTGCACCAGCAGGAGCCGGAAAAGGCTACAGAGAAGGCAAAAGAGATCATCCGGATGAGTGTCGCCAGAGTTGCGCTCCTGGATCCGCTATATACCCAGAAACTTGATTTCAATCATGCAGGGCTTGTTATCGGCGGTGGCGTTACTGGAATGACTGCGGCACTCGATATTGCGGAGAAAGGCTTCACAACATACCTTATTGAGAGGGAACACGAACTTGGCGGACTTCTCCGGAAGTTTACGAGACTTCAGGACGGAAGAACGACGAGCGAAATCCTCGACCCGATGATTGCGGCTGTAGAGAGCAATCCGAATATCGCAGTCCACACAGGTACAACGCTTGAGGAGGTCGAGGGTGCGATGGGAAGCTTCAAAGGGAAACTCTCAAGCGGCGAAGAGATTGAGTTTGGAGCAACAATAATTGCAACCGGCGCGAATGAGTTTGCGCCTGAGGGATACTTCGGATACGGAAGCGACAACGTGATCACACAGTCGACGCTTGAGGTACAACTCGAAGAGGGAACCGTTGATGCGAAGAACGTGGTGATGATCCAGTGCGCAGGCGGCAGAAACGACGAGAGACCGTACTGCTCACGAGTCTGCTGCACGACCGCGGTGAAGAACGCAATCCGGCTAAAGGAGGATGACCCCGAACGCAATATCTATGTCCTCTACCGGGACCTCAGGACATACGGCGTCTGGGAAGAACTCTACACCCGCGCACGTGAACTCGGCGTCCTATTCATGCGCTACACAGAGGACGACGAGCCGATCGTTGGCAATGGAACCGTGACAATCACGGACAAACTCTTAAACGACACGAAGTTCGAGATTGCGACAGACATAGTCGTCCTGAGTGCACCGCTTGTTGCACCAGATGGCGTGGAGGACACCGCAATGCTCTTCAAGGTGCCTATCGATTCCAATAAGTTCTTCCTCGAGGCGCACATCAAGTTGCGACCTGTTGACTTTGCAACCGATGGCGTATTCCTCGCGGGATGCGCTCAGGCACCAAAACTCGTCGATGAATCGATCTCGCAGGCATCGGCTGCTGCATCGCGGGCATGCACGATCCTTGCAAAAGACCAGCTCGAGACGAGCGGTGTCATGTCGGTCGTGGACGAAGACGTCTGTATCGGCTGCGGCAGATGTGTTGAGGTCTGTCCGTACGGCGCACCCACGCTCAAGGAGGTGGAGGTTGTTACCGAGGAGATTACGTACATAACCCGCAAGAGCGAGATCAATCCTGCGATCTGCAAGGGCTGCGGATCATGCGCTGCGGAATGCCCGACAGGTGCGATCACATCACGGCACTTCACAACAAAGCAGATATCGGCTGTGATCGATGCGTTTGCTTATGCTGATGGTCGCATCGAGGAGGTGGCATAAGAATGGCTGAATTCGAACCGAGAATCGTCATGTTCTGCTGCAACTGGTGTTCGTATGCCGGCGCAGACCTGGCAGGTGTCGCCAGGCTCCAGTATCCGACAAACACCCGGGTCATCCGGGTGATGTGCTCAAGCAGGATACAGCCCACATTTATCCTGCGGGCACTGAAAGAAGGTGCGGACGGCGTGCTTGTCACAGGCTGTCACATCGGTGACTGCCACTACGTCGATGGCAATGTCCACACCGAGACGCGGATGGAGAACGTCGTCGATGCGATGAAGCTTCTCGGACTCGAGGGCAGGGTGCAGCTTGAGTGGGTCTCTGCAAGTGAGGGACCGAAGTTTCGAGAGACGGTAACCGAGTTTGTCGAGCAGATAAAGGCACTTGGACCGAGTCCGCTTCGAGATGCGGCGGAATAGGCGCAGAAGACATTGTAATCGCGGGCGGCGGCAGAGGGAGAGTCGCCGTCCGATTCTTGTTTTTTCAGAGGTGGATGCCCGAGTGTCTACAGTGGCTGTGTGTTTGTGGGGCTGCCGCGGTTGGTGGAAAAGCCCCAGCCGTCACGACTCCGCAATAAATTGCAAGGCATCATGACGCTGGAGGTCGAGTGTTGGTGCAAGCCCTGACAGATGTGGGTGGACGTGCATTTGTTGAGGGCGGCGCAGAGTCTGATCAATAGTTTTCGATGTTTGCGGAGTGTGAAACAGTTAGGTGGCTGGAACGAACCGCATACACCGTGTTATCTGAAGTCCTTGAGATTTTTGGCTCTTCGCTATTTCATGTGGGTGAATAGGTTTAAGATATCCTATCAAAAATATATCTTGGTGATGAAATCCTGGGTATTTCAATAACAGTGGAGGCTCTGCATTCAATACGCCCCTCCCGTGAT
>JAYEFS010000073.1:0-5028 GCA_034658695.1 Methanobacteriota archaeon
ACAATTTACAACAGGATGCCGTTTCCAGGACCCGCCCTTGCCGCCCGTGTGATCGGGGAGGCGACCCCTGAGCGGATCGATACCGTCAGGCAGGCAACAGTGATCCTTGAGGAAGAACTGGCAGATTCCGGGGCGTTCCAGTACATGGCGATCCTGCATGAGGATCGGGTCACTGGCATGAGAAACGGAGCGCGGGACTACGGCACGCAGATTGAGATCAGGTGCTGGGAGAGTGTTGATGCAAGAACCGCAAGACCGACGAGACTCTCTTATGATGTGCTGGAACGGCTGGCTGATCGGATCACAAGCGAGGTCTCAGGCGTCGTGAGCGTAACGTACGGCATTGCGACAAAGCCACCATCGACGATGGAAGTGGTTTAGTCAAGAGCAGTCACGCGAAACGCCCGCGGTGTTGGCGCTCTGTCATGATCTATGCGCGGGATTGCTGCGGATTGGTTACGTGCGAAACACCGGATGCAGCCAAACCGAACGCGAGGGGGTGTGGTGCACAGGCTCTGTGCATAAGTTTGGGTTTTGGTGGCTTCTGGAGGCTGTCGTGGTGGATGCAAAAAGGGGTTTGGGGCGTGATGAGGGGGTGTCTTTTTTGGGGTGGATCATGCTTTTTTTCTTCTCGGTTTCAGTCCTTCACGTTCCATCCATATATATATGGGATATATCTCGTTTACGAATCTATAAGCACCGGTGCCTTTTTCCAGATCACTTTCAATCACTCCCATGTCTTTCATTCTTTTGAGAAAATTGTGAAAAACCTTTTTTTCGCTTTCATTAAGTCTCGCCCCAACCACTTTCTTCATAAATTCTCTGGAAATCTCTCCTTCACCCAATTTCCTCAAAATTGATCTGTAATTCTTGCTTCGGATCGCTCTATAAACCTTTGGATCAAGATACTTTTTCCCCACCTCTTCTGCTGCTGCAAGTACCCCGGTCATGGCGTCATCTGCATCTATCACGCCGTCAGTATCTGCCCAGAAAGTGGCATCGCCGATCTCATGCATTAAGATGGGTAGCCCGCTAGAATAAGTTACCAGAAGCTCCATAGCGTCCGGTTCAACTTCCATATCTACCTTCTTGAAAGCCACAGACAAGAAATGCCCAACTTCTTCATCAGAAAGTTTTTCGATCTCGGTTACCCTGAATATCCTCATAAGAGAGGGCTGGTTTGTGGCTAACGCGTCTCTTTTTTCAGGCAGCCCGGTCAGCATGATAAAAACGGGAAATTTTTCATAGTGTGTCGCCACTTCGTCCACAAAACTTTTGTACCAATTTGCAAATTCTTCCGTATCCGCCAGTCCATTGATATCGTCCAATGCTATGAACAATCCTGCCTTTTTCCCATCTATTTTTTGCAATAAATTATCAAGAACTTCTGAAAAACTCCTCACCAACTCTCTCAGATCTTGCTCTGGTGGAACGAAACTGACAGATACGCCAAAAAGACCCACTTCTCTGATATGTGTTCCAAAGAACTGTTTAATGTCCTCAAACCACTCTTGCCCTCGTGTCTCTTTAAGGAGTTGATCAAGAATGCGGCGGACCGCCTCTTCTAAAGAGGAGACTCCGCCTAAAAAAACATGAATGCCGATAACATTCATCTTAGTAACTGCAATATAACGGAGAAAAGTTTCGAGTGAACTTTTTCCTATTCCCCGTTCTCCCGATAGAAAAACATTTTCTTGTTTTCCGGATCTAGTTTGTTCTACATACCGCAGGATTGTGTTGATTTGCTCTGATCTGCCAACAAAAAGTGGCTCTCTGGTATCTCGCGTTGAAGTGAACTTATAACCCCTCTGGAAAAATCGGAAGCATTTTTCGGTTAGTTACAGTGTAACCATCCAAATAACTGTTTCTTACAAAAGTCAAAACAAACCCTTCCCCCTCTTTATAATAAGTTCTCTGATCTTTTCAAAGTCTTTTGGAGGCTTGTTCACTCCAAAAAACACTTTAAGTATTGTATATATACATTCCGACTTTGTCATACTTAAATCTCTTGAATCATCTACTATTTCATCCACTCTATCATAAACATGATCATCTACTCGGACTAATAGCACATTTTCCTGTGTCATAGATGGTTACATTGTAACCTTGCATAAAAAGCTTTTCCTTCGCCCAATCCACAATTTTTCAGATCGACTCTTAACTTCTTCGGATTTACCACCTATTGAAGCACCTGATAGTGGTTTTGTTTTGTAGTGTGATACAGTCCCCATACCTGCAACGCGAATTACCAAAGACCCCCTTATTGTTCATGTAATGCTCACCACTATATGCATAAGAGCCTATATATGCATTGCTACAATCCCCCACATGTGTATTGTCTGCAAACCATTCACAGTTCCCCGGGCACCACAAAATGTGGCAGCCCCGTTCAGTCCAAAACTATATCTAAAGGTAGCAAGAATGATGATCGAAGATCACAGACAATCCAGGTGTATCACGATGTCAACAAAACGAATAATCCCATGTCTCGATACGACCTTTGACGAGAGCGGTAAAGCTGTGGTCGTCAAGGGAATTGAGTTTGAGAGCCTGCGATATGCGGGAGACCCTGTAGAACTTGCCAGACGGTACGTAGAGCAGAAAGCCGATGAACTGGTCTTTCTGGATATCTCAGCCTCGACCGATGACAGAGCCACGATGACCGACGTGATCAGAAGGGTTGCAGACGTTGTCACGATCCCGTTCTGCGTCGGCGGCGGAATTGCGAGCTTCTCAGATTTCGAGCGGGTGCTTGGTGCAGGCGCAGACAAGGTCGGGATCAACACCGCAGCAGTCAAGAACCCGGAACTTATCAAGGAAGTCGCAAGCGCATTCGGGTCTGATAAGATCGTCGTTGCGATCGACTGCAAGCGCAGGTTCGAGGAAGGCGATGGAATGACTCTAGTTGAGCTCGAAGACGGGCACAGCGCATGGTATGATGTCGTCATATACGGCGGCAAGCAGCTCACCGGAATCGACGCCATTGCGTGGGCGCAGAAGATGCAGGACCTTGGTGCTGGCGAGATACTGCTCACGAGCAAGGATCGGGACGGGACAAAGGACGGCTACGACATTCCTGTGACAAAAGCAATCACGGAGGCGGTGGATATCCCTGTAATCGCATCAGGCGGCGTCGGCACGATGGATCACATCTATGACGCTTTTGTGTGCGGTGCTGATGCATGTCTTGCAGCGAGCATATTCCACTACGAGACCTACACGGTAGATGAGATCAAGGAGTATCTGAGAGGACGCGGGATGGGGTGAAAGTCCTGGTCTTCGATGTTTTCCAGACCCCCGGACGGGGCATGCTCCATATAAGGGAGTCCCATCCACCCTCATCGATCGGATTATCCCAGAATTCAAGTGTGCTTTCGGATGCCTGCATCAGATCACTGAAGTTGTCCGGGGATTCCCGTACAACGAAAAGGACAACCTGCACCCCCTTTGAGAGGGGGGTTTTATAGCTCCAACCTTCCGCCATCCGAAAACTCCATCTCGTATTTGAGTGCGGTCTGGCGCATGAATGTTGCATTGGTGGTTCTGATATATTATGCTATGGCGTGGTCGTGCATACTATCCGGGTGGGCACGGCAGCCACATAAAAACCCCGCTGCGACAAAACCCCAGCCCCGATCTTCACACCACCTCAAACTCCGAATAATCCATCACCGCAGCAACCGGTTCGACAGCAACCTTAATTCCCACCTCCTGGATGGCTGCAATTGAATTCAGTCCGGCAGATACCGAGATTCCAGTCATGCCCGCAACAACAGGCGCACCGAGAACCGGACTGTGAGGGTCTCCAATAGTAACGTAATCGGTGATGCCTGCCGCCACTACACGATCCAGGATCTTTGATGCTTCGTCTCTGGCTAAATCCGGGACTGCTCGTACATTTGCAAGCAGAAGTCCATCTCCGGTCTCGACTATATCCAGAACCGAGGTCGCCTTCCATGAGATAAATATCTTCATCGGGTCGATGGTTGTGCCTGCATAAGCAATCAGATCGGTATAGTGCGATGCCTGACTTTTATCGAACCGCAACATGCCGCTGTAGCTGATGTTGACCGGGATTCCGTGTTTCAGAAGAATCCCGTCACACGTTGCACTGCAAATCGTTGCGATCCCTACATGCCCTTCCGGAACCACGACCGGCTGATTGGATGCGCCTTCCTCGATGATCTTAATCCGGCAACTCATCTCGTGCTCTGACAGATACCGCAGAACCCCGAGTGCATCATCGAGATCCTCCTTTTTTATGATGGTTATATTTGCAATTACCAGTCCACACTCTTTTTTGAGGTCAAAATCAGTCTGATAGATCATCTCTTCAATCCGGGCATGCATAAACCCGATACGGTCATAGACCAGTGCCTCCTCGATCTCCCTTCTGCCACGTTCGGTGATCGTCCTGCCGGCATATCCATGACCCTCGGTTAAGCCCCGCTCATCAAGGATGCGCAGGTGGTATCGTACGCCGCGTTCTCCAAGGGAGTACCCCTGCTCCTTGAGACTATCTGAGATGACCCGTGCACCAACAGCACCCCCGCGTTCGTTTATCACGCGCAGAATCGCAATCAGTTTTCGCTGGATCGGGGGATCGTCAGTGAATGTCATGATGTTATGTTCTATGATTGTGTGTGCCGGATGCCGCGGAAATGACAACTTGTGAAATCCCCAAAGTAAACTCGAAGGTGGGGTATTACACCCACCCGCGAGCCTGCATCGCCTCAACGACACGCTCGATAGCAACTACGTAAGCAGAACGCCGCATGTTTACATCGTACTTCTTAGAACCCCGGAGTGTTGCGTGATACGCAGTGGTCATCTTCTCGTCCATACGTTCGCGAACCTCCTCTTCGGTCCAGCAGTACCTGTTGAAGTTCTGCACCATCTCGAAGTATGAGACCGTCACCCCGCCGGCATTGCACAGGAAATCCGGTATCACATGAACACCTTTTTCATACAGGATATCATCCGCCTCCGGAGTGGTCGGACCGTTAGCCGCTTCGGCAACGATCTTTG
>JAYEFS010000074.1:0-5028 GCA_034658695.1 Methanobacteriota archaeon
CTTATCAAAAAGCCTGAAAAACAGTTCCCTTGCCTTATTGAGAACGGTAACATCAATTATCAGCATCTCAATGCGCGGTGAGAGCATAACATCGGAGATATCCTTTGCCACAGTCTTATTTCCAGTGCGCACCATCGCCAGTGTCAGGGTCTCGTCATAGATGAAATCGGTAGTGAATATGGCGCCAAACTCCCATTGCAGGGCGCGCCGTAACAGGTCATCCGCCTCGCTATGATATATGTCTTTTTTATTCCTATATGCCATGAAGGCACCGGTATCGATAAATACAGCCATTGCCCACCCTCATCGATACAGGTATTCATCCACCTTCGATGCGTCGGTCTCTTCACCCCAATCCATAGCCTCGCTCCATGCCGGGTCATCCTTCAATGCGGGCATCTTTTTTATGAGTTCATCTTCATGCAACAAAGCATAATCCGAGATCTTATCAAGCAAGTTTTGAAGGGATATCTTCTTACCAGTGTTGATGGTGAATTTCGATTGCAGGACATTTAGTTTACTTTTGGTGATGCCTTTTACTTTTATACTTGTGTACATCGACATTTCCTGTTCAAAAGTAGAATGTTCTACTATATAATTTTTTTTGTGTGTGGGGCTGTCACGCCATCGGGGGTTACAGGAGATTCCATGAATCTGTTCAAGTGAGTTGTAGGCAAAATCTGTGTAATCAGTGTTCATCTGTGGCTAAAAGCTTTTATCAGCCACAGATTTCACAAAGGGACACAGATTAAATGTTATTTTCCCAAGAGCGAGATTCATTCAAGAGATTTCATATGATATTTGGGCTTATCCGACCGCACCACCGACGAGGAT
The DNA here is from genome assembly GCA_034658695.1 of Methanobacteriota archaeon. Lineage (GTDB taxonomy): Archaea > Halobacteriota > Methanosarcinia > Methanosarcinales > Methanogasteraceae > Methanogaster_C. The sequence continues at coordinate 835 of JAYEFS010000074.1, forward strand.
ATGACCCAAACACCACAATGTGACAGTTCCCGGGACGGAAACGCTTTTATACCTTAATGTTATCTATATCTAACATGGAGTTAGAAATAAGTAACTTCAACAACAGAAACAATATCGGAGGATGAAAACAGATGAAGAAACAGACGAAACAGATCGCAGTAGCCGCAATCGTCCTTGCAGCGGTCCTGCTCGCAGGATGCGTCGATCAGGTGTCTGAGATGTCCGCAGACGAGATTGCGTCCATGATGGAGGCGAAGCAGGCAGAGATCACGGACTTCTCAGCAACGATGGTCATGACCTCGTCGTATGGCGGAGAGGGTATGGCTATGCGGGCGACAATGGTGACGATACCGCCAGACAAGAGTCGTGTCGAATACACTGAGCCAGCCGAACTTGCAGGCACGGTGATGGTCACAAATGGCAGCACGATGTGGACGTACGATCCTGCAAAGAATCAGGTGACGAAGATGGCGCTTCCCGAGGATATGCCATCTGAGATGGATTATACCCAGATCGTCAAAGGCATTCTGGACGGGAACGACATATCCCTCGAAGGCATCGAGGACGTTGGTGGACGGAGCACTTATGTGATCGAGGCAACGCCCAAGAATGAATCTGATCGTGAATTCGTCTCCAAGACGCGCGTATGGGTCGATCGTGAAAACTGGATGCTACTCGGGACAGAGATGTGCGATGCAGACGGCAATCCCGTGGTAAAAGTTGAATACAGGGATATTACGTTTAACACCGGAATTCCAGACAGTGAGTTCATATTCGAGGCGCCTGCTGGAGCCGAGGTTGTGGAGACGTCGCTTGAGGACATGATGCCTAAGGAGATGGCGCTTGATGAGGTGAGAGCCAACATAACGTTTGATCTGAGGGTGCCGTCGTACCTGCCGGATGGATACGAATTCGACAGTGCAACGGTCTTTGGCGATCTATATGGCAACGGGCAGGAGCTGGTATCGCTGCAATACACTGATGGATCAGGGGTATTACACCTCACAGAGCGGGTCAGCGACGATTCAGACCAGTCAGAATCTGTGATGGGTGAACCCGAGATTGTGAGTATCAACGGGACTGACGGGGAGTTTACGTCTATGTTCGCCACGAACACGCTCCGGTGGAGCGCAGATAATGTCGATTACTCGCTGTCGGGTGAGCTTGGGAAGGACGAGCTGGTGAAGGTGGCAGAGTCGCTTGTGTGACTCTGCACTTTTTTTTATTTTGTATGAAAAGGGGTGATGTGGGATGAAAATTAGAAACAACAAAGATGCACTTGTTATAGGGTTGTTGATAGCAGGGATGGTGATAATTTCAGAGTGTATAATTAGATGTCTTAATAGCGAAAATATTATCCGATGTATTATTATTGATAGTAGTTTTTGGTTTGGGGTGTTCACACTCGGTTATGGATTGTATGCAGCAAATAAATCAGAATCAGAAGTTCTACCAGATGAAAGAACTGAAAGAAATGTACAGAGGGCAGGATATGCTGCATTCTGGATACTTTTACTGTCCGCTGGGCTGATGTTACTGGCAGATGGAAAAGGGTTATGCAATCTTGAAATCGGAGGTGCGCTCTCGGCAACTATTCTTATCGGCATGTTTTCGTTTGTTATACTTGGATGGTATTACAACATGGTGACTGGTGAATAAAATGAAAATTAGAATAGATAAAAAGATTTTATTCGCTTCAGGAATTGGTCCGGGGTTGATTTTATTGGGTGTGTTTATACTGATATTTCAAACACACTCTAAAATCACATTTTTCATAGTATTTGGTTTAATTTCTGCTGGGCTATTTATGTTTGTCAGGGCGCTATACACCGCGAAAAAATCAAAAACAGAACTTATAGTAGATGAAAGGGTCATGAGAACCAATGAAAAAGCAGGATATAATGCTGGCTGGATGGTTATATTATCTGTAATGATCCTATTTTGGGCAGACAAAATTTGGTCACTCGGCATTGAACTTGAGAATATGTACTGGACCACCCTGTTTGTCGGGACATATTCCTGGCTTATACTCAGATGGTACTACAACCGAAGAGGTGAGATCGTATGAGAACCATACTGTTAGGAATCCGGGAGAAGTGAGAATACGCAAGAAAGCGATTTCTGGATCCGGTATCTGTATTTCGTGCTGATCGTAGTGCTTTATGAAACGGTTCGCAGGCTGCGGAGAGGGTACAAGTACGTAGATGAGATCGAGTTTGACGAGCGGACCGACAGGATTACAAAACAATCGTTGAGTGTCTCATGGTATCTCACATTTGTGACTGTTGGGACTCTGGCATTCGCATGTATATTCGGACCGGAACTGTTGACTGTCCGTCTGGTTATCGCCGCTGTTTCCGGAGCGATGATCGGGAGTTTTCTGGTTGCGCATCGTTACTACAGTAGAAAGGGGGATGTGTGAATGAATATACGGGAAGATAAGAAGATCCTGTTGCGTAGGGGGGTCAGTCTGATCGTGATTATGCTGGCTTTCACCATACTGACCTTCGGGACGACTTCCGGAGCGCAAGTCTTCCGCAGTCTGAGTTTGATCGTCGCCGGGCTGCTCATGTTTGCTATATTGGTACACGCCGCAACAAAGCCGGAAACAGAACTCGTGGCACACGAACGGGTTGCAAGAATCAATGAAAGGGCAGGCAACTCTGCGTTCTGGCTGGTTCTGCTATCGATAACCGTCCTGTTCTGGTCGGATCGAGCATGGTCGATTGGAGTTGAACTCGTGGATCTGTACTATGCGGCGATGTTTGTCGGGATAATTTCGTGGAGCCTTTTCAGGTGGCACCACCGCAGAAAGGAGGATGTTGTTGGATGAAATTCAGAATAGACAAAGATATCCTGCGCTTTTCAGGCATTGCCGTTCTATTAATCCTCGCCGGTATACTCATGACGAGTCTTCTTCCCGGTTCCACCTATCCCGGGATTGGTTCGGTCCTGATTATCATGGGGGTTATTGCGATCATCATAGCCATCATCACAGCAGCAAGACCAAAAGAAGACCTGATACAGGACGAACGGTCTAAGAGAATCAAGGAGACGGCAGGTTATCATGCGTTCTTGATTCTGCTTGTGACCATGTCTCTTGTTCAATTAATAGCCATGTTTGGAAGACTGAATCTTGATTATAGGGATGTTTCGACCAATCTCTTCCTTGTCGGGATCTGGTCGTGGATTATACTCAAGTGGTATTACAATCAGAGGGGCGACGCCCGGTGAATACCAGAATCAAGGAGCTGCGGGCACGGTATAACCTGACGCAGGAGGAGCTTGCAAAGAGGGTCGGGGTGAGAAGGGAGACGATTGTGTTTCTCGAGAAAGGGAAGTACAATCCGTCGCTCAAGCTGGCGCATGATGTCGCAAAGGTTCTGGAGACGACGATTGAGGAGCTGTTTATCTTTGATGATGATTGACTGCCCCGGCTCCGTACGGTCATGTCCCTTCTGTTTCAGATGTTCCTCACTCAGTTAGAGACTTTGCACAGACAGCTTATATAGGCGTAATTCCAAGTGGGTGATTAGGGGGGTTTTCAACCTACGGACTCTGATAATCGCCCACAAGACTATAAGACCCGGAATAAAGGATGGACTTAAAAGATGAAGATCGAAAAAGCTTTGGTGATAGGAACAATACTTGGACTTGTCCTTACTTTATTTAGCATTTTTCTGGTTCTGCTGTTTTCTGTGGTCGCTAACAGTAGACCTCGCATATGTGGAAATTGTGGGGTTTCGCAGCCAGTCCTCACGAGCTGCACCTCTTCAGAACCGGGTATGATGCCGCTTTCTTTCGGTATCTGTTGAAAACCACAGAATCCGTCAGAACCAGGGAGATTCCGAGCATGGTCACCCGACCGGTCATGGCTAACATGGCAGACACAATAACTCTCAAGCGAGCTAACGTTGTCGCGTCCAGACAGATAGTTAAACAGCTCATGAGTGCAGAAAAATCAAACATGGTGCCCACCACCAGAATATATCAGGTTCTTGATCTTCAAAATTCCTTCAGCTATACATCTTTTTCCATGTTTGAGAATTATATAAGTAACTCCACATAAATTATGACCTCTTGATTTACCACTATCGTGACCATAAAAAGCATCATTCAGGTGTGAGTTATGAAGAAGTGGAACGAAACTTTTGTGGATCCACTTAGTTGTGACGTTCGCAGATTGAGCCGTCC
>JAYEFS010000075.1:0-18475 GCA_034658695.1 Methanobacteriota archaeon
GGCGTGCTGAGCCAGAGGGATGGTGCGATGCAGGAGCTGTACGTGATCAACACCGGTGGCGAGAGAGCGCGGATCACGCTCATGGTGAACGGAGTGAATCTCATCGTGGACCCGCAGGAGTTCGATCTTGCTGCAAAGGAGAGCAGGGCGGTCAATGTATCAGTAGATCATACAGAAGCTGGCGAGTATGCGGGAAGTATACTGATCACGGCTCGCCCAGCTGGGAACGGTTCGGGAGGTCTTGGTTTTGGTGCGGGTGTCCGGATACCGGTTTCGTTTGTTCTGAAGGGTGGTGGTGGTTATCCCAAGTTCATGATTGCCGAGGGGTTGTTGATTGGTAGTATGGCTGCCATGTTGCTGTGGATGCGGCGTGTGGAGGGGTGAACTGTAGTTGTAGGTTTATTATTATATTTAATCATAGTGATGGCTCAACGAATGACTCTCTGTTGACAACCGCAACCCTTATAAATCAAACTTGTTCTAAAGTCAACTAAACAGAGGGCAAAGAAGATGAGCATGGTAAACATTGCAGCATTTGGTGTTCTTATGAGTATAGCCATATTCGGAATCAAGACCGGAGCCGGATGTGGGCTCTCAAGTATCCGTAGACGGGATATCCTGTACGTCGCAGCGGGCTACCTCGTAATCTCGATTGTAATCGGCTACTTGATCACACTCTTCTCAATCGATTTTATGCAGGGGCTGATGAACCTCGGTCTGGCATTCCACACGCTGCTTGCGCTTGCCCTGATCGCTGCCGGATTATACACCACAAAGAAGTGGAATTCGGGCTGCGATGTCTCGAAGCGCACATTTGCAGTCCTGTCACTGCCATGCCCGGTATGTCTCGCAGCAATCTTCATCGCATGCAGCATACTTGCGGCAAACCTCGGTATTGGCGGCGTTAAAATCGGTATCATAATCGGAGTGACATTCGCAGCGTTCACAATCGGATCTGCACTAATCTTCAAGAGACTTAACAAAAGTCCTGGTGCACTCGGCGACGTGATGATCTTCATCGGGCTCTTCTACATCCTCGGAGCAATTCTCATGCCAGCATACATGAGCACAAAAGAACTGCAGATAACACCAACGCACTTTGATCTCGCAGGGACCGTGATACCACTTGTCGTGCTGGCACTCGTAGTAGTGCTGGGGTTTGTTATCGACAGATCGCAGGAGTACTGAGAAATGGACGCATCGCTTGTCATATTCGAGACACTATACTGGGTCTCGTATGCGCTCAAGTACCCGGTAATCCTCCTCCTCATGGCATTCGTGGTCTTTTCGCTTGCGCTGGTCGGCGAGTTCATCTCCGAGTACTCACGACGGCACAGGGATGTTTCGGAACTGGACGGGTTATGCGGACGGATTGGTACAAGGGGTGCATCAGGTACGATGGGTGCAACAGACGTCGCCCTTCTCAGAGACTGCAAACAGACATTTTTCGTATCGATGTTTCTGCGTGATCTCGCAGACCAGGTGGGGAGGGGTGTTTTCGTCTTTGACAGGCTCTTTGGCGATTACGAGATCAAGATGGCGAAGAAACTCGAGAATACCAGAATCCTTGCAACAGTCGGTCCGATGCTCGGGCTGATGGGAACATTGATCCCTCTGGGTCCTGCGCTGATGGGTCTTGCAGAGGGGGATGTGGAGCAGCTCGCAACCAATCTGGTTCTCGCGTTCGCAACCACCGTGCTCGGGCTTTTTGCCGGCTCCATTGGATATGTTCTCACTATGATTCGCAGAAGATGGTACCAGCAGGACTTAAACGACATCGAATATGTTCTCGATCTCTGCGAGGATGTGTATGGCGAGAAGTAAAAGCGAGCGTACCCGGCGAAAAGGGCTCCTGAATGAGCCTGATCAGAGTCCGTTGACCAGCGTTGCGAATCTCTTTGATGTTGCGATGGTCTTCTCGGTTGCGCTGATCGTGATGCTTGTGATGTCGTACCACCTGCCGCAACTGCTTGACCCGGACGCGGACTTAACCATGGTCACGAATCCGGGGCAGCCGGATATGACGATCATCATAAAGGAAGGAAAGACAATAGAGGTGATGAACATGACTGACAGGATCGCAGGCGGGCAGGGCGATGTCCTCGGAACGGCATACAAACTCCCGGACGGAAGGGTGATCTATGTGCCGGAGGATGGGGATGAGGAGGGGGCGGAAGGGGGCGGTGGGGAGGGGGGTGGCGGAGAGTCATGATCCCCACACCAGGAGATTTGAGCTCCTCACAGGAGAGGGGAGCAAGTGCAACATCCATCTTTATCGGAAGCTATACTAACAGGCGTTCGGAAGAGAACGGATCACCAGTGATCTGACGATCAGGTATATGGAGAAACGGGTTTGATGTGCCGCAGGAGAGTCTTTTTCGGTAACCTCCAGAACGCTCTACGAAATTCTTAATACAGCGAAGACCAAGAGGGGCGCAGGACAATGAAGAAGAGACTCTACGTACCACATCCCGGGCATTTCGATGGACTGAAGAAACTCGTATCAGAGGCGAAAAAGGACATTTATTCAGTATTCATGGCGGGCTCGCCCGACTTTGTTGGCACCGGCAGGAGCAATCTCGCCGCCCCCGAGATTGAAGATATCAGGGAGCAGACCGAGTACGCGCACAAAAATGGCGTCAAGATGGAGATCGTGCTCAACAGTTCATGTATGGGCGGGCGGCACCTGACTCCGGAGGGCTTCAACCTCATCTACCGCTATCTCGGGGAACTCGATAGCTGCGGGGTCGATACCACAGTTGTTGCAGACCCGTACTTAGTTGAGGTGATCGCAAAGGATTTTGAGATGCAACCGGTCGTGTCCGTGCTCTCATTTGTGAATTCTCCGGAGAAAGCCATGTTTTACGAGGATCTTGGCGCATCGTCGATTGTGGTTGACCCTGACGTGCACAGGCATTTCGATGTCTTAAATGCGATCCGCGATTCCGTGGACTGCGAAATAAAACTGCTCGTAAACGAGGGCTGCCTCTACCAGTGTCCGTTTCGGTATGCCCACTTCAACTTCTTCTCACACGCATTCGGTCCGCACCCGCGCCCTAATGTCCTCGATGACTATTATTATGAGAGATGTATACTCGCAAGGATCAAGAATCCGAGACTGATAATCACATCACCGTGGATCAGACCCGAGGACATCCATGAGTACGCTGGAATCACTGACGTCTTCAAGATCGGCGGCAGGACACACTACACCAACTGGATCCTGAACTGCGTCGAAGCGTACACCAATGAATCGTACGATGGCAACCTGATGGACCTGCTAGACTGCCCGAAGGACTTAAAAGACCTCTATTACATCTCAAACAGGGATCTTGACGGCGCAATCGACCAGTGGAAGACCTGTGGGACGGTCTGCGTTGACTGCGGCTTCTGCAGGGAGCTTACAGAGAATGCGGTCAAAGTATACTCAGGAGGCGGCACAGAAAGCGAGACGCTTGTAGAGTGGCGCGAGATTGCGGGTACCGGCAGAGTGACCAATAGAATAACCGGCAAGACGGCGGTGCACGCATGATCACAGAGAAACTAATAGAGACAAGAAGTGATATCGAAAACAACCTGAGGACGCTTCTGGGAAGACCCGTTATGGTGACAGAACTGGACGCTTTCGCGCTGCCCTGTGGATGCAACGGGATCACTGCAAACATCCGCGGACTCGAACTGGACGATATCGAGATATTCGAGGAGCAGATGCTTGCCCATTTCAAAGAGGCGGCATCGCGTCTCGAGATTCCGCCGAGTTTCATATTCGCAAGGCTCGTTCCGGGAAGTTCCGTTGTTGCCGCGATCAACTGGCGCGTGCTCTGCGATCGCTGCTACCCTGAGTTTGCCCGCACGCACGGGAAGATGCCGAGACCTGATATCTATATCGTGCATCTCGAGCGGCGGGAGGGTGGTGGAAGGGGGAAGAAGAAGCAGCGGTGACTGTTGTGACCCAATCTTAACGTTTGTTGCGAAACAGCCCCCCACAAGAATCGTGCATTCCATATATGCACAGATGCGCTAAATCAACACCTGCCCCTAAAAAGCTCAGTTTATGCCGGTTGCTGAGTATACGTCTTTCGGGCACTGGCTGGAAATCCAGTGATTTCCGTCAATGGTCAGTTGGATGTACAACAACACAAAAGACGTGAAGACCGCTATTGACAACACTCTTCGCGTCTCTGCACCTTTGCGCCCTTGCGTTAAATTGAAAAAAAAACAATAACGCAAAGACGCAAAGACGCGATGGCGCAAAGAACAAAAATCTCTGGGTGTATTTCACTGGAATTTTCGATTGTGCCCGTCTTTCGCAGTGCTGTGCACCCAACCGACATTTACACACATCCAGCGATAACCATGGTCTCAAGTATCAGATCATAATTCCCCGCGCCCGGACAGATAGCAAATATTAATACCAGCACCAGCAACAAGTCACATAATGGCTGACATCAAGATAATGCACCCGCGTCCGAGCGCGATCGTCGCGGCGCTCTACACGTTGCGCGATCTCGACGCAGACGTCGCGATCTTGCACGGACCTCCAGGATGCTCGTTCAAGCACGCCCGCCTGCTCGAGGAGGATGACCTGCGAGTGGTCACAACAGCGATGGATGAGACCGATTTCGTCTTTGGCGGGCGCGAGCTGCTTACGGCACTGCTTGAGAAAGTGACCGAGCTCTGGCATCCGAAGAGAATCGGAGTTGTCGGGACGTGTGCCAGCATGATCATAGGCGAGGACCTCCATCAGGCGGTTGCGGATGCCAATCTCGATGTTCCGGTGATCGTGGTCGAGATGCATGCAGGATATCACGAGAACACCCACGGCGTGATTGTGACCCTTGAATCGGCACGGGACGTCGGGATTATCGATGATCATGAGTTTGAGCGGCAGAAGGCGCTCTTGAAAGAGGCGACACTGCTCGAGCAGAGGCACGGCGCTGCGAGCAAGGAGTATCTGGAGCCATCGCGGGGCGATCTCAAGTACCGGGTTTCCGAACAGATCATAAAGCTGCTGGAAGACGGAAAAGACTGCATAAACATAATGAATGCGAAGAAAGAGACTGCATACATGTTTTCTGACATTCTTCTCGCAATAAACGAATGCGCAGCGCACATTGGTTCGGATTCGAGGATCGTAAACCTCGCAAACCTCAGAACGGACGTGGGTCTTCCAAGGGTGCAGCAGTATGCGGTAGACATCCTTCGGGACCTTGACAAGTCAGGGGTACAGATACACGAGACGACCGGCGGACTGGACGAGTACCCGATCACAGGAAATATTACAGGAAATATTATCGAAAGCAAATACTCTGATTTTGATTTTGCAGTCATATCCGGCGTTCCGCATGCGGTGCCCATGGAGTCCATGCAGGGAATGGAGGTCCTCTCAGTTACCAACGGTCCCAGGCAGGTGCTCCCGTTGAAGGAGATGGGGCATACGGCGGTTGTCGTCGAGATCGACCTGCACCCGAAGACGCTCGGGGTCAACCATATCGTGGAATCCGAGTTCGGCGCGACGCTCAGGGAGATGTGCGGTGTTGCGCGGGAGAAGTAGATTCGAGTTCCGGTACGCAACAATCCAGAATGTTTTGCTAATGGCACTAACGAGAAGTGTGGGGGCGTCTTAGCCTCTTCCAGTGCAAGGCGTTGTTGCATTGCAGGGTTCCGGAAGAGAACTGTGGGAGCTGTGGCATTCATCAGATGGAGATGCTGTAGGCATGAGAATACGGTGGATTCACTCTTTTCATGGATGCGTTGATCATGACAATTGCTCAAGGCATACGAATATTCTGATTGGATTCTGTGGTCTTTTAAACAAAGTGGGCTCTTCGCTACTTCGTGCGGGTAGCCGGAAATCAAGGTGACCCAACCGGAGTGGGGCATGGTGATAGAATTCTTTATAATTTTTGTAGATAATAAAAAAAGAGAGACGATCTCAGAAGAGATCGCCCAGATTAACCTTGAACGCGCCCAGACTTCCGCCGTAATTTCCAGCAGTAATCTTCTTGACACCCGGAATCTTCACAGCAGCCTCAATTCCTGCTTTGGTTGCAGCAGTCACAGCCTCGAGGTCAACACCATTGATCACGAGTTCATACACGGCATTGACATCTGCTGGGATGTTTGTGTCCTCAACCTTGTCTTTGAGTGTCGGAGCGAACCTCTGGTTCGTTGTCGCCTGCATGAACGTGTACGTGTCAGCACCAGGCTTGGAGCCGCTTGCAACGATCCCCCCAGGAAATGGCGTGATTGAGCCTTCGCATTGCAGGACCGCTTCCACCGCGTTCTCTGCTGCCGCAAGCCCTGCCATCTGGTTGTCTGCGAGGATGAAGAAGTTGCCGCCTGCAACACCATCAACTGCACCGATTCCGTGCTCTATTATGAAATCGCCTTCCATCATCGGGATCGCGTACGCCTTGCGCCCGCCGACCTCAATCTCTGACTCGTAACCATCTGCAAAGAACTTCATCTTGAACCCGGTGTCAAACTGCTTCTCTGCATCAGGCAGCCCGTTCCACACAGCAGTCGTCGGTGCTGTGAGCACGCATTGTCCAATTCTCTTGAGAAGTTGGTCCTCAAGCGCCTTGTACCCGAACGTGCATATCTGGATGTAGACGCCCGGACGTCCGTCCGGTGTCTCGCTGCCATCGACCACGCACTCAATTCCAGCTTCTGCCGGGCACATGATAACAGATGTCCCGAATCCCGTTGCTTCCGTTGCAGCAACCATCGCCCAGTGCTTGCTCGCGCCAGTAATGAGCACCCTTGCAACCTTGATACCAAAGGCTTCTGCGTAGGTATCATCGATTTCTACTCCATTTAGTTCCATAGAAATACCTCGCATCTGTCATACACCGGACTACTACAAAAGGGTTTACATTTATCCAGTGGCCGCCGGTGTGCCCAATCGCCAGAAGATTCCTGCAAAACCAGAACGGAAGATGTTCCAACCGCCGATGTAGCAAAAATTCTCTGGTTCTGCCGTTTTCTGTGGTCGCTATCGGTAGCCTTCACGTGTGTGGGGGCCGCGGGCACATCTCTATGTCTCTTTAAATCAGAGAAACGCGAAGGCGCAAAGACGCAAAGGATGAATAAGTCTCTTCTGACATCTTTTGAAAACCATAGAATCCATCAGAATCAGGAAACTCGATTCGCGGAAGGCAACTGAGATGCGGCTGAAACTGGTGGGGCACAATATCCGAAGGAGGGTATCCGGAGGTCATGGGTACCGTGGTGCCGCAGTGGCGTGGGCGCGTACGTGAATTTTGTCCCGATGCATGTATGACGAAAACCTTTCTTGTACCGTTCTGAGAGGGGGTTGGGCAGGTAACTGCCCCCTTCTTACTCGGTGGTTTTCCGAAACCATTCCGGAAGATGGCAAGAAGTCTCCGGAACACGTTCACACAAGAGACCAGAGAGCTTTTTTATCATCCCACTTCAGACACTGATTGATGGAATCGATCATCGACGAATCGGAAGCGATCAGCAAACTGAGAGCCGGAATCACAGATGCTGTCATATCATGTATGCGTGGGCACGCAGGCATCGCATTATCAGGCGGCATCGATAGTTCGCTCGTTGCAGCCATTGCGGGATCTATAAACCCGGATATCGAGCTGTATGCAGTCGGGATGCGGGGTTCTCATGACGTCAAACAAGCGCAGCAGGCAGCAGCGCTCCTCGGACTCGGTGATCGATTGCACGTCTGCGAGTGCACCGACGCCGAGATCGAATCCGCAATCCCGCGGGTTGTGCGTGCGATACAGACCACAAACCCGGTCTCTGTTGGGATTGGGATCTGCATGTATCTGGTGTCGCAATGCGCACACGCAGACGGAACCAGGCTGCTGCTGACCGGTCAGGGCGCAGACGAGCTCTTTGCAGGATATAAACGCTACGAGCAGGCATACGATTCCGGAGGACTGGAACTGGACCGCGAGCTCGAGAAAGACATTTGTGCACTCCCAGACCAGATCAAACGGGACGTTGCGGTTGCAGAGCTGAATTGCGTGGAACTGTGCCTGCCGATCTGTAATCACGATGTTGTGGATATTGCACGCCGCATCGATTCAAAACTCAAGATGAAGAGAGTGGGGGGCGAGTACACGAGAAAATACATCCTGCGGAAGGTTTCCGAAGATTATCTCCCTCTTGAACTTGCATGGGCACCGAAGAAGGCAGCGCAGTACGGAACCGGTGTTCAGAATGCGTTGCGCAGGATGGCACGCAGGCAAGGCGTCGGGCAGTCGGAGTTTCTGCGCCGGTATCAGGTGTCGTTTTCTTCTGATTTGCGCCTGCCTGAAGATGGTGATCATTCTCATGGTATGCGTTTGGATGAGGCGAAAAACCACGAGATTGCACGAGAGTGACACAGAAGATTGTGGCACATACAAGATATTGGTGATATGGGCACTGTCTGGAAATCCAGTGATTTCTGTCAATGGTCAGTTGGATGTACAACAACGCAAAAGACGTGAAGACCGCGATTGACAACACTCTTCGCGTCTCTGCACCTTTGCGCCCTTGCGTTAAATTGAAAAACAATAACGCAAAGACGCGATGGCGCAAAGAACAAAAATCTCTGGGTGTATTTCACTGGAATTTTCGATTGTGCCGGTGATATGTTTGCATTGTGTATCCTGCCGCCCCATACGTTCTCGTGAAAATCTGTGTGATCCTGTGGTTAGCTAAACACATACTTCTCCTGCAACTTCTGCGCCAAAGAATCACCGAGAATTGACCGAATACTTTGAGTACATCATAGCCTCGATCTGGTTCGTGCGCATCGTGCGCATCAGCAGGCGGTAATCATCTCCGTTCAGCGGAACCTTTCTGACAGGTGGTATCGCAGCGCCGCCGCCCTTGATGAATACCACGCCGCCCTTCATCTTTCCGCCAACAAAACCTTTCGACTTCCCCTTTATGATCAGAACGCCGGAGCGCATGTCAGCAGCGGCAAACTCGCCCGCATTCTTCTCAATTATCACTGTTCCGCCGGCAAGGAGTGTGCCTGCATTCATGCTCACGTTCCCGCAGACCCTGAGCTCTCCCCTCTTCATCAGCATGCCCACGCTGAGATCGGCGTCGCCGTTCACAACGACGCTGCAATCAGCGCTGCACCGTGCTGCGATTGTATCTCTCAGGACACAATCGTTGAGTGTCAGTTGTTCTCCGTCGAAGGTGTTTGGCGGGAGCAGCCCGTCTGCCGAACCGTTGTTCAGGAGATCAGTTATGGACCTGTACTTCCTGAATCCATCGAGGTCGGACTCAACCTCTATTATGTTGCCCAGCGGCTCTGCAGGTGTGCCGCTCACATATATCGTGCCCGACGCCATACCCATACCCATTCTGGTACCTGTGTCCCCGTCCACAATCACGGTTCCGTTGTCGATGATCCCGCCGGTCCCTCCGAAGTACCGCATGTCAGCGCCCGCATTCGAGCAGAGCCGTTTGCCAGAATCACCGTTGATGCGAACAGTTCCCTTGCTGCGAAGCGCTGTTACAAGGTCGCGGTATGTGTAATCGGTACCATTCTGAGCGGGGATGACCCCGTCCGGGTCAAGTTCCTTGCCCTTGTGCTGCCAGTAGAAGTTGTACGTAAAATCGCAGACACAGTTCTGAGGTGACGTGAACTCAATCTCGATATCCATCTACATCATGCCTCTTGAGTACATGTTGGAAGAGACGCCCCCGATGAGCCCTGCGATCGCATCATCCAGAAACGGACCCAGTTCACCGAGTATTCCAGGTTTATTCTGATCAAATCGTGTAAACTCGAACATACCCTTGTATCCGGCGATGTATTTTGCAATTGCAATCCCTATAACCTCATCTGCAATGAGAAACACCGGATCGCGCTCGAAAGCTTCTGCGGTTATTCCGGGCAGTCTGCCGGCAGTGCCTTCTGCCTCAAGAAGGGTCGCCGCGTAGAGAAGCATGCACAGATTCGGGTCGGAGACCGCGAAATCCAGTTCCCGCTCGAATACCTGCCGTGCGCGCTCCTCGGTCTCTATTCCGGGGTGCGGGACATAGAATTCCATTGCCGCATCCGTGATTGCGTCTCTGGTGATGCCGCATGCGGCGAGTATCTCAAATATCGTTTCTTTGTCTGGCATATTGTATCCCTTTTCGTTGGGCGCAATCAGGAATGTTTCCTGTGCGACAACATACGCGAGAGAGAAGTAGAGTCCGATTCCATAAAAATGATTGGTTGACCAGTGCTTCCGAACGGGACCGCCCAGCGTTCCGGGCGTGCCCGGGTATTCGCAATGTTTCAATCTCTTATGCCGTGTTCCACTCCCGGGTTTTGGAAGCAGCTTGTCCCCTCAGGTCACCGCTCCTGAGTGCATAAAAGAATGCTGCACCATCTTGACCCATTTTTCTTCGGCAACGCCAATTAAATTGCCGCACTGACATTTGACGTAATCTCCGTCTCTAACGCTGTAATCCCTGACTATTCGGTCATTCCAGCAGTGCCATAACCTGCCTTTTCCGATCTTCTGGTATCTAAAAATCTTTCGTTTACATTTAGCACACTTTATTAGTATCATCCACAATCGTCCAATCTCATGCTCGTATACCGTTCCTTCGCCAGATCCCAGTAACGATCAGTACTGGCGTTGCCGTCGGCATACGATTTATGCCAGCCAGCAGAGACCGGTATATCCTTGTACAAGGATTTGCGTCTCGCTTCAAGCAGCATCCGTGGAGTATTCATAAAATCCGCCCCGCAGATCACGTTGTTCTCTGTTTCGGATGATAAACGCTCCAGCCATTTAACGCCCGTATAACTTCTCATGAGATGATGATCGAGAATCAACGTATCGACTTCCTGAGATAGTTGTCTGGCATTGTGCCACGCATTTTCAGCCATCTTTTTCGAAAGTTTGTGGGATAAATAGATTGGGGGTCCGTCAGCTAATACAATATCAGGTTCCCAGTCTATTATTTTAGAAATGGCTTCATAATCAAGGAGCTGTATATCAGAGGTGTGCACAAAGACGCGATCACCTTCGATCCTTGTCATCATCACCGTCCGCAGCTTATCGCCCCGCTCCCCATGGAATACTGGTTCGGAGAATGTCATTGCCCCATGCCCCATCCCGTCTGCCGCAATAAGATCGTTCTTCAGGATGGTAGAGAGGGACTTTGCTCTTTTTTCTTCAATCGGGTGAAGATAAAACGGATTCTTAGTCCATATCTTAACATTGGGGTTTAATCCGATTATTTTCTTGATGTTGAACTGATAAGGATTGGCATCTGCCAGCGGAACGTGGTCCCCATGGAAATGGCTGATTACGATGTCGGTTGCCTCCGACCATCGTTGTACGATCTTTTTCTGTATCCTTTCATCCACTGCTACCTGAAATGGGTGTGGAAGTAGCCCGTATCTGGTATAACCCAGCGCTATACCCGGATCAATCAATATTTTCTGCTCCGCGGTCCTTACAAAACAGCAAAGACCCCTCACACCCAGTGATTCGGTTCCCAGGATTTCTATGTTCATATTATATTCTCATGGAAATGTAGACATGGACGCTTCGGAATTAAGTTGCCGAGGCAATAGTATTGTTCCCGCTTGCCCCGCTCAGTTCCTCCAGAACCTCGCCCAGTCTGTCGAAGTTCTCGCCGAATGCAGTCCAGTTCGTACCCATGGAATCAAGGATCGCATCGTAACGCTCCTGCGCTTCGGTTATCAGCTCTTCGGTTGATTTCTCACCGTATTCATAACCATCCTCTGCCATACCTGGTCCGGTTGGTCGGGTTCTGCCGAAGAGCGCCTCAAGCGCGGTCTTGAGGTCTTTCTCCATAACCACCCGCACCCCGTCTGAGACGAGCACCCGCTTGAGTTCAGGCAACTGCCCGGTCTCTGCCTGCATGTAGAGCGGCTCTATATACAGAATCGAGTCCTCAATCGGTATCACCAGCAGATTGCCCCGTGTCACACGAGATCCCTGCGTCGACCAGAGCGTGAGCTGCTGCGAGATCACTGAATCCTGGTCGAACTTCGCCTCGATCTGCAGCGGACCGTAGACCAGTTTGTCTTTGGGGAATTTGTAGAGGAGCAGTTCTCCATAATTGTCTCCATCCGACCGTGCAGCAAGCCATGCGACCATATTGTCCTTTCTTATGGGCGTAAACGAACTCATCATGACGAATTCCTCTTTCTCTTCTCCCGGAAGCTTTATTATGATGTAGTATGGCTCTACCTGTGCTTCCTGCCCGGTCCCGTACACCTCGCTCGGGATCTGCCACGCATCCTCCTTGTTGTAGAAGACATTCACATTGTCCATGTGGTATGTGTTGTAGATTGCGGACTGGACCTTGAAGAGGTCTTCCGGATACCGGGTGTGTGATTTGAGCGATTCCGGCATCGTATCAGAGGATTTGAATTGATCCGGAAATATTCTCGCATAAGTTGTGATTATCGGGTCATTGGTGCCGGCACTGGCGCCGGTATCATGGATGTAGTATGTCACATCCCCGTTGTACGCATCAACAACGATCTTCACAGGGTTTCGGATGTAATTGATGGAGCCGTATTTCTCGGAGTATGGGAAGTTGCCTGTTACGGTGTATGCGTCCTGAATCCAGAATAGCCTGCCATCGCTTATGACGATGTAAGGGTCGTTGTCCAGCAGCAAAAACGGCGTTATCTTCGAGATCCGGTTCTGAATGCTCCTTTCAAACATGATCTTGCTAACAGGTGTGATCTCGGACGATAGCATGATCTTGACGTCCGCAAAGCGTATCGCCATCAGCAGTTTCTTTGCAAACGAGTCCAGCGTAACCCCGCCGGTTCCATCGTAATGGATGTATTCGTTGTCATCACCCTTCGGGTAATCGAACTCCTGTGTGCGTGTGTTTGTCAGCACAAAATCGTTATCCATCTCACCATAATAGACCTGCGGCACATCGATTCTCAGTTCTTTTGCATCAACGGCGTATGTCGGGGGGATGTCTTTTATGAGATAGTTTGGCATGCCCTCATATGTTACGCTGTTAACAGGACTCATCACAGCACCAAAACCGTGTGTATAGACCATGTGGAGGTTCACCCACGTCTTCGACTGTAACCGTTCCTGATTCATCTCTCTTGGCGCAATCATAACCTCGGTGTATCGTTCGTCGATCGCATACCGGTCAACATCGACTCCTGAGAGATCATAGTAGAGGCGCATCTCCTGTGTCTGCTTGTAGGTCTGTGTGAGCGGTCTCCAGTCCAGAATCCTGACATTATCGATCGTCTCCTGAGCGCCCGACAGGACCTCAGGAGTCAGGTTCATCCCGACATGGAAGTTTTCCTCCACAACACTGTCCAGCCCGTAAGCGATCTTTGTAAACTTGATGTTGTTCTCGATGTATTGTCCCTCCAGCTTCGCCTCGTTCGGCGAAACCTTGTAAGCCTGAACAAGTCCGGGTATCACGGTCGGACCAAGTACGCAAGCCAGTAGATACAGAGCTACTATGGTTGCCAGTATGTGACTCTTCCCGATGCTCTGCTTCCCCGCGATTACGAATATCCAGATTAAACAGAGCACTGCGATTGCCACTGCCACGAGCATCAGTATCCCGATTATCGGCAGGTATACGGCGACATCGGTGTAGCCAGCCCCGACCACAATTCCACTTTCAGAGTACATGATCGAGAATCTGGCAAGATAGTGTCCTGCAGCGAGAAGGAGGAAGAAGAGCGATCCAAGGACTGCCAGATGCACAAGAGCCTTTCCTTCCAGGTTCGATAACGCTGATTTGAAGCTGCCGCCATAAGCGCTGTATGTCGCACCGTCCGGTGTGATTAGGTCTGGTTGCTTGAAGAGGTCGGCTATGAATGACTGCATGTAATCCATGATTGCAGCGATGATTGCAGCCACCACGCAGACCATCAAAAAGCTCCTGAGTGTGAGGATGAACGGGAGTGAGAAGACATAGAAGGATACGTCTTTTCCGAAAATGGGGTCCTGCAAGCCGAATGGCACCTGATTCATGTATTGAAGCACAACAAACCAGCTCTGAGAGTATAGAAGCCCAACAAGGAACGAAAGCGCCACGACTACCGCCAGTTTCAACTTGAAAGAGACCTTTGATCCGTCCGATCTTGAAGATATCTTGAGATTGATGATTATAAACGCGAAGAAGGCTGATGCTGAGAGTAAGAAGAGTAATACCTTTGCCTTCAAGCTGATTAGGAATATCTGCGAAAACCCGAGCGCGTCAAACCACCAGTAATCGGTGATCAGCCTGACGATTCCGGATATGGAGAAGATTGCGATCACTGCCAGAGTGATTATGGCAGCTTTGAGTCCGTCCTTGCCCTGAGCCATGAAGAGATAAATGGGCTGCAGCATTTATAAAGGTTGTGGGAAAAACAATTTTTCGAGGTGATTTTGTGAAATTATCGCCTTTTTTGGCGGCGTATGCCCAATTTCGGAGACTATTTTGGGCGAGACTGCCACATAGAATCGCGTCGGTTTCATGCTATCGGCGACGCAGTCGTTATGATGCGTAAACCCAAACACCAGGCTCACAAGTGCTCATGGGCGATTCCGGTACTCCGAAAACGCCTCCACCACCCGCTCATTCTGCTCCATTGTCCCGACGCTCACCCTGACAAGAGAGTCCCCTGCCCCGCGGAACGACGAACAATCCCTGACGATCACTCCTTTGCGTGCAAGAAAGTCGCAGACTGCGCTCGATTGGTGTGGCGAAACATTCACAAGCACGAAGTTCGCCTCGGACGGATAAACCGCAAACGGGATGTCAGCCAGTCTCTTGCGCCCATTCCGCACCAGCTCAATTGACTGTCTCAGATGATCACTGTCACCAAGCGCTGCGATGCCCGCAGCAACCGCGAGGCTGCTGACTGCGAACGGGGTCGCATATCCGGAATACTCGTCTCGAATCTGCTCCGGCATGACCGCATAGCCAGAACGCATGCCTGCAAGCCCGAATGCCTTTGAGAGCGTGCGCCCGACCACCAGATTGTCATACTCCCGCACAAGGTGCACCATGCTCTCTTCTGCGAATTCGACGTACGCCTCATCGAGAAACACGACAGAATCGCAGTTCTCCAGAATCGTCCTGAGATCGTGCTCCGGGATCAGGTTTCCGCTCGGATTGTTCGGCGAGCAGAGAAAGATTACCCGGGTCTCACCGGTAATCTGCGATATGATCTCCTGCGGACTGATCTCGAAGTGTTGGTCCCTCGATACAAAGACAGGGGTTCCATGGTGCGAGCGTGCCGAGATTGCGTAGTAGCTGAAAGTCGGAACCGGGATTATCGCCTCCCCTGGCATCAAAACCCGCATCAAGGTATCGATTACCCCGTCCATGCCTGCGCTCGCCACGATGTTTTTGACGGGGTACCCCGTGTACTTGGATATCGCAGCGCAGAGCCCGGATGCGTCGCTATCAGGGTATACGCTTATCCCCCCCGCGTCGCGCATTACGGCTTTTACGGACGCTGGCGAAGCTCCAAGCGGGTTTTCATTCGATCCGAGCTTGATTATCGCATCGATTGGAAGCTGGTACTGCTCTGCAATCTCCGCAATCGATTTGCCGGGTACGTATCTGGCGCCTGTGCCTGTGTTCGTGTCCGTGTTTGAGTCCGTGTCTGTGCCTGCGCCGGGCAGAGGTTTCATGGTTGGTTGTGGGCTGGAGTCATTATATTATTAACCCCATCACCACCCCGGACTACCCGCAACTATCCGAAAAACCATCCCCCCGTACATATAAATTGTGGATAAAATCGGTGGAATCAGTGTTAATCTGGGTCTAAAAAACCCTTATCAGCCACTGATTTACGACATAATTAAGATCAAGTTCGACTGATGGAGAGATGAAAACATGGGATTACAAATGAGATAATCACCCCCACCCACGCGTTCAGCGTAAAATGAAAGCTCTTTTGGTTGAAGAGCCGGAATATATGACATGAACAGACGTCAGTTTACAAGGATTTCTTCGAACACTTTGACCGGTCATCTTCGAAAATACCAGGAATGTGACATTGAAAGGTTGAAAGAAGTAAAATTTTGGCAGCCTCAAAGCGAATTGCGACAGTATAAATCCAGGTCATTCTTGACGCCATAGCTAAAATGAGTGCTGGTACCCCATATTCTGATGATGCAACCCAACGAACGCTAACACCGGACCAGGTTCACGTCACCGCGATATCGGAAAGACCATACTGTGACAGGTCAAATTTGATAACCACACATGAATCAAGAAGATTGCATCCATCTGCTAAAGAAAGCGGGCTGCTCACCCGCGGTCATCGAGCATTCTTTGGCGGTCGCCGAGTATGCGCGTGAGATTGCGATGCGATACAACGAGAGGCACAGCAACCACGTCAACCGGGCTAACGCCACCGATCCCGCCGATCAGGCGGACCTCGAACTGGTAACAATGGGTGCGCTCCTTCACGATATCGGGCGTGCACAATCCAACGGAATCAATCACGCCGTGATCGGTGCAGAGATCGCACGATCATTTGGACTGGATGCGACGATCGTGCGGATCATCGAGAGACACATCGGTTCCGGCATTCCACCGGATGAGGCAGTGCAGATCGGGCTTCCGGCAGGAGATTACATGCCAGAGACAATTGAGGAGATGATCGTTGCACATGCCGACAATCTTGTGGACGGCACTGAGCGGATCGGAATTGCCGAACGTATCAGGCGGATTACGGCTCGTGGATTTGACAACGATGCGATCAAGAGGATGCGGAGACTGCACACCACGGTTATGGGGTGAACGGGGGTGTTGCCGTGCCAGATGACAATAATAACACCATCATCAAGGATTCAGTATACTGCCGCTTCTTCGAGTTACCCTCTGATTTGGAGGAGATACGAAAAAGTACATATCCGACAGTATAAGTGAATCCACAAAAGTTTTGTCCCTCTTCTATTACATGAGTTTAGGCAATTCCCATTTAACCGACAAGTTAAATTAGAGAAGACTCATATACTATAACCACGTTTATCTATTTGTGACTTCCCACGATCCGCAGAGCCGGGCATCTATGATACGTCAGGTTATGAAAAATGTGGAAGAGTCGCCCCTATCGATCAATCGATATTTTAAAGGATTGAAGATTTGAATGGATGTACGTATAACTTCAAGCTTCTCTAATTTAACTTGCCGCTGCAATTCATATAGCCGAAAGTCATATATTAACGTACTCAACATAGTCTTTGAGACGATAGTACCACCGCGGTCATGTTGTCGGATGCATTTCATCTTCTAAAACGTCCTGAGATAAATCATCAACGTGGTGCCTTACAACTTCTTTGTATGCTTCGCCAAGCATATCATCAAGTTCCTCAACTGTAAAGCTACTGATCCCATCGCGATAAAAATCGCCTCTCCCTACACGTTCATAGATCCGTATTGCGCCATAGTCTGTGAGTGACACAAACAGGGCACCCCCATAGCGCAGGTTAAGAGTTCGCACAGTCACAACTGACATACTAAGCACAAACGATCTCTTTACCCGCTGAAGTTTTCGGGTTCCGATTTTTACTTCTTTCATGGTGTTATCACCATTCAAAACTATATAATAAGCATATATGACTATTTCGATAATTACAAATTTCGTGTTTTTTGTAATTAGTTACAGTTTCCACGGTTTTTGTAACTAATTACAGATTACCACAGTTTTGTAATTATTTACAGTTTTGTAATTAGTTACAGTTTTGCAACAACATTAAATAGGAAAGCCACACAGATTACAACATGGTTGTTAAATTTAAAATCCATGGTGTTAAAAAGAAGGTCTTGCTGTACCTGTGCAACCATGATGCCGTACCAAACAAAGATATCGGGAAAGCTCTTGGCATAGAAGGCGTATATATAACCCGTGCGCTGCAGCAATTGGAACCGTACGTAATCACAACGCTTGACAAAGGAAACACCAGACCCCGTTCGCTCAAAAAAGACCGCGTCACGTTCGAATACCTCATGTATAATTTTGTCCTAACTGAACATATGACAGAATTCTTGCAATCGTCGTACGTGCAAAATCTCGACATACATGGTCTTGAAATAGATCAACTCATCGTTGGAACCATCACCACCTACTTGGATATCGTGGGGTGGTTGTGGAAAATGTTTTGCACGCACCCAAAATTGGCAGATCAGTTAGATGCTGCGATTGCAGCAGACGCATCTGATAATAGTGCAGCAAAACTGTTATCGCGATATACGCAGGAATTATCTGGTCAAATGGATGCCATTCCACAACTTATCCCACTATTATCCAATCTACCACAATTTTACGATGTAGTGATTTCACCTGACATACGTTCTGATTCATCAGTATTGCTTCCGAACAGGGATAGTTCCGAATTAAAAGTAGTCTTGAAAAAAGATATGAAAACAATTCTTTCAGAAAAATAAGCTTAAAACTAACCAATCTTTATACAACCTGTCGCCGCCTGCAGGATCATGAGCGCATCAACTGACGAGA
>JAYEFS010000076.1:0-4984 GCA_034658695.1 Methanobacteriota archaeon
ATATACGATTTCATCTCGGTTTGTATCTGTGTTTGCCCGATTTTTCCGGTTCGTACTTGAAGTGGAAATATATCATCCAGATTTTCAGTAAAAATGTAATCGTTGCGACATTTTTGTATATTGTCACTATCTCTTATTCGAGAGAGCCTATCTTCGATAAATGATGTGTTGCCGGGATCGAGTTCTATTCCAAGAGAGTTCCGTTGCAATTGCTTTGCGGCAACAAGTGTTGTTCCTGTGCCGGCAAAGGGATCGAAAACCATATCACCGACGTTTGAAGACGAGAGGATTATTCTGGCGAGTAGTTTGACGGGTGATTGCTGTTTATGCACGCGTTCCCCATTTTCAAATCTGAGTGGCTCATCTCCGGCAAAATAACCGGATGTTAGCTCTCTGAGGTCATCCCACACATCGGTTACATACATGCCGTTCGGGCGGCGATGCTTCTCAGTTGTAAGTAGCGGCGGGTCAATCCGTAATTTATTGAAAACCCGCGGCGTTTTGCCTTTTGTGGCAAATGCTATTATCTGGTGGTGTTTTCCAAATCGTTTTGGGGAAGGGATCGCAGACGTTTTCTTCTTCCAGATGACCAGATTTTGGAATGTCCAGCCGGTCTGCCGCAGAGTTTGCAATACAAATTCCGCATTCTTCTCTCGCTGCATAAAATAAATGGCGCCACCCTCTGAAGTGTGCTTAAAAATTAGATTGCAGACCCTATTCATCCATTCCCAGTATTCTAATTCGAGCATATCGTCATTGTGCATAGAATACTTCTTATTCTGGTTAAATGGAGGATCCAAAAAGGTCAGGTCAAACCTTTCAGATATATTCCCCTTGAGAAATTGTTCACAATCACCGGTAATTATATCGCATCTCATATTATACACCACTTTCAAAACAATTTATCCAATTTGATTTTGTAATAATCGTCTATTTTTTCAATGAAGTTGTTATCCAACAGTAGATTAAGCAGGATGTCCAAATTTATTTCAGTATCAAGTATGCTCAATTTTTCATCCAATTGATCGAAATCGTGCTTTCTTTCAGATAAATAGTAAAGTATCAAAGACAAAAGGAGATCGTCTTTTCCAACCATCCTTTTATCGAAATATTGCATCAACTTAGCAGTGATTTTACCAATATCCATAGAAAATTTCTTTGTTTGAATCTCCTTTCTGATAATCAGCTGCGCAAGAAGCTTTTTCACCTCTTTGCTTGATCTGAGATCAAACATTGAAGTGAACATACTGCCAACAAGTTTTTCTATATTCTCTGCCAGTATGGTTTCGATATCAACACCCCTGTTAAAAACATCGAGATATTGAGTTTTGGCAAGCGATAACATTTCCGTATCGCTGCAAACCGATATAGACTCGGTATTCTCCCTCCAGTATTGATTAGTTTTTTTAAATCCGAGATTCATCTTATTGAGATTAACTGAAGAGACTGCCAAATGTTTATCCGTTATGACGAGTTTTGCGTGAATATCATCCATAACCGTCCGAATCCAAATATTTTGTGCTAATAGTTCACGAAACATCTTTTGCATTCTATCTGTAAAGTCCATACTTGTCGCACCCGTCAATAGCCGGATATCAATTCCTTTCAATCCCGTCTTCACCAGAAACCTTGAAAAATCGTGGTCCGTGAAACTTTCGGTTGAGATGTAAACAAATTCGGCGGCATCTGATACCAACGACATGATAAAATCACGCCCTCTACAGTCAAAAGGAGTCAAATACAGTTTATCATCAACTGGCACAGCGGCAGGGCAAAGAGATGAAGGATAGTGTCGGATCCAGTGATTTATGTGAGTTTCGGTCTCTATAACAGGAGGCAATTCAAATACCGATGAAATCTCCGGTAGATCGGTATCGACAATCTTCTGACGAATGGTTCCATCGTATCCGGATTTTTCAAGAGCAAAGAGTTCGATCAGTTCGTTAAATCGGGTATTATATTCTTCAATTTTATCTGTTTCATTCTTAAAAACAATCAGTGCATCCAGTTCTTGATGCTGAGTGAGGTTTGCTGACAGTGCGATGGCGCTCTTGTCGGTTACGATGAACTTCCCGTGAAACGAATACCACCTACCTACAGCAGTCGCAGTCCTCTCCGGGTCGCCGACATTCCATTTACAAAAATGCAGGGTAGCACCATTTCTTTCAAGATTTTGAAACCGTCTGGTAACTTCGGATCGTATGTTTTCGTTGATGCTGTCGTATGGCAGTGTGAAGATCTCCACAGCCACGCCTGCCCGCAATTTATCATTTAATACCGCGAATATGTCTTGATTATGTAACTGGAAGATTGCGATCCGGACAAATTCATCTGCATCGTCCAGTTCACTGATAATTCTGTCGATTATATCTGTGCCGAATTCAAATGTTTTCATCTGCTCACGTCCTGTGTCCCTCTAACATAAATGGTATTCTACCTTTGCGTCCGTCCCGAACTGCCGACAACCATTAGTTATACAACAGAACAGATGCTACAATACCTAACACCAATCGGGGACGGGACGTCTGACATGAGAACCTCCCCCAGGAAGTGGATAAAAATACTGAAGAGTTGAAATAACGTGTTTCGTGAGATACTGTACCATGGATATGAACGTCTGCTGACTGGTGAGATCACGAAACATGGTGTGCCGCGCCACATCGCCGTGATTATGGACGGGAATCGCAGATATGCGGATCGTGTGCGGATCGTGCGGAATTACGGGCATCTGCGCGGTGCCATAACAACAGAGCATTTTCTTGACTGGTGCTGGGAACTCGGCGTGAAGCAGGCAACGATCTACGCATTCTCCACCGAGAATTTCTCACGGACAGAGAATGAGCGTTCCGCAATATTTGACATAATAATACGGAAACTGGACGAACTTGCGTGTGACCAGCGCACTCATGATCGGGGCATGCGGGTCTCGGCGATCGGTGAGGTGCATCTGCTGCCAGACGATCTCCAGGAGACGATCAAGCGAGTGGAGGCTGCGACCAGCGGTTACGAGGGGATCCACCTCAACATAGCGATCGCCTACGGCGGGCAGCGTGAGATTCTTGATGCGGTGATTGAGATGGCTCGCAAGGTTGAGGCGGGAGAACTGCACGCTGACGATGTCGATGAATCAACCATCTCCGAACACCTCTACACAAGCGGGGTTGCGATTCCGGATGTTGACCTGATCGTGCGCACCGGCGGCGATATCCGCACCTCCAACTTTCTTCCATGGCAGGCGAGCGGAAGCGAGTGCGCGGCGTATTTCTGTGCTCCGTTCTGGCCAGAGTTCCGGAAGATCGACTTTCTTCGTGCGATAAGGGTCTATCAGGTGCGAGAGCATGAAAGGGAGAGTGCTGCGACGAGAAGAACCCTCAAGCTGCTTGCAGCGTGTGGATATGCTGAGATGGAAGGGGTCGTCGGTCAGGTCAAGCGCGCGATCGGCAGGTGACTCTATGTATGTTTAACGCATCATATCCCGTACAGCTCCTCGAGCCCGTGCTTCACCTTTGACATCTCGCGTTCGAGGGTGCTTAGCATGTTTCTGTCGATCTTGTGCCCGCGCAGCCGCTCGATGAAGATCAATGATTTCGTGTGATCTTCCGGGAGAATCCGCCATGTCGGCTTTTCGACATAGTAATCGATCCCACGTGCATAAGCAAGCATTTCATCCCGGACCGCCTCCCCGATCCACTCGATGTCCACGTAATAGTCGAGTGCGTCCATGAGATTGTTTCGTCCTACACGTTCCATCAGAAACTCGATCCAGTTCAGCAGCACAACCGCAGTCATGGGGCTCTTGTCCAGATGCTCCAGCCGTGCGAAGTTGTCCATGATCTCGCCGGGAATCCCGTTGTCGTTAACAGTGATTGGAACCAGATCACTGCTATCACCACGATCCGGATCATCGTCTGAAATTGCCTCTGCAGGGACACCCTCCGGCATCATCTCCTCGATCTTCGCAACAACGATTGCCTCAATCTCCTCAGAAGTGCTATTGCCAATCTCGCCTCGCATCTCATCGATCGCTTCTGCAAGCACCTCGAATCGAGCGTCAATGCTCTGGAGTTGCGCTTTTGTCTCGTCGGATACGCTTGTCGCTGTCTGCTGCGATACCGATTCAAAATCGTTCTGCATCATGACGAGGCTCTCTCCGATGGCGTTGATGCGTTTCTCGACCTTGTCGAATCGCTCGATTGTCTCTGAGTCGCCCTCACCCTCGCCAACGAACGGGTTCACCTGGTTTGAGACGATCTCGTAGAGCGAGAGCAGCTCAAGCACCGACTCATCGAGTTTGTTTACGGTCTCACGCATCTCGTCGCTTGCCCGCTGTATCGTCGATACCGATACATCAAGTTTGGCGAGTTTGCTGCTAACCTCGGTGATCTTCTCTGCATTCTCAAGAGATAGTTCACTATCAGCAGCGGGCGCAGCCCCACCACCACCCTGAGGAGCTCCGAATCCAGCGTCCGCGGGCGCATCGAATGCCCCGGAATCGCCACCGAAATCCGGCATTCCCGAGTCGCCAAACCCGCCTGACATGTCAGGCATCCCGGGGCCGCCGAATCCGCCGAGATCAGGCATACCTGAATCTGGTGCCGCACCGAATGGATCCGCATCAGGCGCACTGCCGGAACCGGAAGCACCAAATGGATCCGGGGCGCTGTTTCCTTGCTTGATTCCTCCGATCCGCTTCGCCAGCGATTTACCAGAGGCAAGCCCCTTCAGTTTATCTGCTAATCCCCCCAACATGATGCAGAGTATTTTATGTGATTAATCTGACTTAAAAGTTGCGGCGGACTGCCGAGACTTTCTGTCGTCTTTGGGGGGTTTGAAAAGATCTTCGTTACCGGCACAATCAAAAATTCCTGATTCTGATGGATTCTGTGGTTTTCAAAAGATGTCAGAAGAGACTTATTCATCCTTTGCGCCTTCGCGTCTTGGCGTCTTGGCGTTTCTCTGATTTAACGCAAAGGCGCAGAGACGC
>JAYEFS010000077.1:0-4961 GCA_034658695.1 Methanobacteriota archaeon
CGGTGCAAGAAAAACCAGTAGCAATCGGTTCAATCCAATTGGAAAGATGCTTTCGCTCCAGTACTAAAATGAAACAAAAATGGGACCAATTCAGTACGGGGTATACACATCCTTTCATCACCCTAGCAACTTCCCGAACGGTGAGGTAGAGGTCGCAAAGATCGCTGAAGAGTTTGCACGCCGCAACTACATAGTCGTTGCAACGGGCTGCTCTGCAATGGCGATGTACCGATGCGAGGACGGACAGACGCTGTATGAAAAATATCCGGGTTCCTTTGATGCGGGCGGTGTTGTCAACATCGGCTCGTGCGTTGCAAACACTCATATCATCGGTGCAGCCATAAAGATCGCTGCGATATTCGCACGCCTGCCGCTGCGAGGAAACTTCGAGGAGATCGCTGATTACATCTTGAACAAGGTCGGCACATGTGGTGTCGCGTGGGGTGCGATGAGTCAGAAAGCAGCCTCTATTGGCACAGATACCAACCGGTGGGGAATCCCTGTGATCGTTGGTCCACACGGATCAAAGTACAGACGGGCGTACATCAGCAACAAGGAGCTGAACGACTGGGAACTCTACGACAAACGGACAGGCGAGGTCGTGGAGGGCGAACCCGCGCCCGAACACCTGATGTACCTGGCAGAGACGATGGAAGAAGCGATCGTTCTAACTGCTAAGCTTTGCATCCGACCGAGTGACAATGCGAAGGGCAGACAGATCAAACTCTCAAACTACGCCGATTTGTACAAGAAATACATGGGAACGCTCCCGCCTGACCTGCATCTCTTCGTGAGAAAGGAGACCGACATCCCGATCACGATGAAAGGCGAGGTCATGGAGTATCTGAAAGAGGCTGGATGGAAGCCAAGAAAGGCGATTGGTGAGCCGACCAAGCTTGTGCCTGAGGAGGAGGTCTGAATGACAAGAGCATATCAATGTGCAAACGTCCCGGGTCCGCATCTCGGGAAAATCAGGACATTTGTGAGCGTTGCGGCAGCGATCAAGCGGGCAGAGCGACCGGTTCTCATCGTTGGGAGCGAGCTTGTGAGTCTAAACTGGGCGCTTGATCTTGCGAAAAAGCAGGATATTCCGGTCGTCGCAACGGCGCACGTTGCAGGAATGATGCGTGAGAAAGGAGTCGATCCGGACCGGGTGCTCGGCGCAATCGAGATCACAAATCTTCTGAAGAGTCCGGAATGGGGTGGGATTCGGGGCGAGGGGCAGCACGACCTTGCGATCTTTGTGGACGTTCTGCACTACATGGAAGCCCAGATGCTCTCGACACTCAAGCACTTTGCGCCGCACATCAAGACGATCTCGCTGACAAAAGGGCATCAGCCGAATGCTGACCAGTCGCTTCCGAATCTGAGCGAGAAGAAGATGAGCGAGTTTCTGGCAGGGGTCGTGGAGGGGCTCGCGGAGGGGTGAGTGGGTGGATGGCGGAGAAGACGAAGGATGAAAAAGAGCATGCGTACCGCTCGAGGAGAGAATTCGAGGAGAGGTTTTTCCCAAAATCTCGTGAAGAGCGGCTCTTTGAAACTGAGATAGACCCTGCAAAACTGGGCATTGAGTTGTCGAGGGCATCTCTGAGAAAGATCGAATCGCAGTTGAACTGAGATTGGGCATGCATCGATTGGGCAGTCTCGAACCCCGATCTCTGACACAAGACATACGCGAAATGTCAAGCGGATTACTTTTCATTCCCCAAACCAAACCTTAAATAACCCCGAACCAGAACATTAGAAATCGGGTGATACAGATGTCTAAAGTAATAGTCTTCCACTACACAGACAAGGGCAGGCTTCCACCACTCAGCACAGAGGAGCTAACTGACCTCAAGACGAAGTTCGACTCCGAACTCGAAAAACATCCCGATGTCACGTTCAACGGGACATTTGTTGATGATTCCGGCAGGGGCGTCTGCGACTGGGATGCGCCCAGCGCGGAGGTAGTTAACGATATTATAGAAGCGGTGATTGGTGTGCCGCCCGCTGATGGTGCGGTGGTTGTGAAGCAGATTCTGTGAAAGGTCATGATTGCGGACGGATGGGCAACAGATGCAAGAGCGAATTCTGGCATGGGTGCCCGCCA
This sequence comes from Methanobacteriota archaeon, assembly GCA_034658695.1. Taxonomy (GTDB): domain Archaea; phylum Halobacteriota; class Methanosarcinia; order Methanosarcinales; family Methanogasteraceae; genus Methanogaster_C. The sequence goes on from JAYEFS010000077.1 coordinate 2,093, forward strand.
AAGAGATCGCATGCGAACTAAAAGACCAGCTCGAAGAGGTGTTATACAGGATGAGTTTCGATCTATCCGGTATGGAATGTGGAGAACTCCGCCATGGTGTCGGTGCATGGCAATGCTTCTGACCGATCACACGCAGAACGTCGGCGCAACCAAACCGAATGCGGGACGGCTATGTGCAGGCATTGGACTTAAGTCCGGGGTTTAGTGACTTTGGAATAAAAGGATCAGCGTGAAATAAATGATTGAACTTCTAGATACGTGGTTATGGGCTGCATTTGTGGTTGTTGGTCTCCTGATGATTCTTTTAGAGTTGTTTATAGGGGTGGAAACCGGTTTTGATCTTGTGATGCTCGGATCTGCCCTGGTACTGGGCGGTCTCCTGACAAGTTTTGTCGATTCGTGGCTTGCAACTGCCATCTGTGCGAGTCTCTTCTGCGCGCTGTATGTGGGTATTGGAAGAAGATACATCAGGGCGAAGATGAAACTGGGTGCTACAAAGACGAATGTCGATGCAATAATCGGTAAGAGTGGAATTGTCACGCGCAGCATTGGCGAGAATACGAGTGGTCGGGTAAGGGTCGGAAACGAGGAATGGCGTGCAATGTCAGGGGGAAACATTGATATAGAAGAAGGTGCCACGATTATGGTGCTTGAGGTGACCGGAGTAACATTGATTGTAGCAGAGGAGGATTGGAAATGGAAATTGAAGTTGTAACAATAATAGGTACAATCGTTCTTATTATTGCAGCGGTTACATTGGTAAAATCAGTAACTACGGTAAGGCAGTATGAAAAGGCTATTGTGGAGCGATTTGGTCAATATAAAGAGATTCTGGACCCGGGATTAAAATTCATCGTACCTTTTGTCGATAATATTGCACAAAGAGTCGATATGCGTGAAACGGTCATCGATGTTGAACCTCAGGAGGTTATTACAAAGGATAACGTGGCAGTAACCGTCGATGCGGTCGTCTACTATGCTGTGACCGATCCGAAGGCAGTTCGATACGAGGTCGCAAACTTCAGGTTTGCGATGAGCAAACTGGCGCAGACGAACCTGAGAAACATCATAGGCGACATGTCGCTCGATGAGACACTTACTGCAAGGGACACGATCAATACCGCGCTGCGAATGACACTGGACGAGGCAACCGATAAATGGGGTGTAAAGGTGGTTCGGGTGGAGGTTCAGAAGATCGATCCACCAAGAGATATCGCAGACGCAATGAGCAAGCAGATGAAGGCAGAAAGGGAGAAGAGAGCCACCATCTTGAGCGCAGAGGCATACAGAGAGAAGCAGATACTTGAAGCAGAAGGGGATAAGCAAAATGCGATACTGGCGGCGGAAGGTGATCGTGAGGCTGCAATACTCCGGGCAGGGGGTGAAGCAGAGGCGATTGAGAAAGTCTCGGGAGCGGCAGAGGAGTTCTTCACAGGAAATGCCCAGATTCTGAAACAGCTCGAAGTTACACAGGCATCGTTACAGGATAACACAAAAATCGTTGTGTCTGACCAGTCAAAGCTGATCAATATACTCGATATGTTGAAAGAGGAAGGTAAGAAGAGGATTGTTCCTATAGGGGAGTGATCTTTGCGTCAGGTAATCGAGGTGGGGTGACAAGGTTGGGACTTGATTCCGGTAGGGGCATCTGCGACTGGGATGCGCCCAGCGCGGAGGCAGTCAACGATAGCATAGAAGCGGTGATTGGCGCGCCGCCTGCTGATGGTGCGGTGGTTGTGAAGCAGGTTCTGTGAAAGGTCGCGATTGCGGACGGATTGACAAACCAGTGCAAAGCGAATTCTGGCAGGGTGCCCGTCAAAGAGAATCGAGGACATGGCACCCGTTCTTCCGCACTATAGGTATATACCCGCGAATACTGCGAAACATATTCCACCCATACAGCAGTCCGGAAGGTTCCTGATACCGCATCATAAATCATCCACAAGCTCGAGAGTGAGCAATGATTGAGTTTTACGCGGATATCTTCGAGGCGGAGCGGACTTAAGACGTTCAGTTCCTGGATTAAGTCTGTGTGACCGTTGCGCCACACGTTTTCTTCTGCTGACTGATCGTACGCTGATGATCAGCGCAGTCAAGCCAGATGTGGGAACACTATCGCATAAGCCATCCATCACAAGTTGTGGGGTTGTGGTGGCTTCGGTATGCACTTACAATGAACGCGGAGGTTGTACGAGTTGGAGGGGGTTTGTGAGGAATGAATATAATGGGCATGCTATAGTATAAATAATTAAGCACAATCAGAATAATTTTCCGTCATCCCTCTTTTTTTCCAATGCCCTTCGCAACAACGACTCGTTTTTCTTGTAAGACCATATTTGAATTTCTTTATCCAAATCCTTTAAGAAGCGTTTTCTTAAAGAATGGTGCCCACTTATTTCTTCCTCTTTTATGAACATCTAACCAACCTCCACGCGCATCTTACTTAATTCACTACTATTCTTACCATATTGAAGCTCTTTCATATATATTGTATCCAGTATGGCAAGGTCCTCATTTGAAAGTTGTTGAACACCCCCTTCTCCTAAAACTAACATTTCGGTCTCTTTACCAACCCCTTCACTGACTTCAGCATTCTTTTTAGCCTTGTAAACGTTATCCCTGAGTTTGAAAGATCCTTCTTCTACCATCACTTTTGGCAGTCCGCAGTCCTCTCTTGTTATCGTTTTGCCTCAACTCGGATATTTAAATTTGTTGCCACTAACTATTTTTAAATAAATACATAAACAGTAAGCAGCAGCACTATAAATAGTTGCCACAAACTTTAAGTACAATAGAATCCAAATATAACACGCAATGGATATCGCAGCTATCAGAAAAATCAAACCATATCTCGAGAAGAAGGTTGTCA
>JAYEFS010000078.1:0-4960 GCA_034658695.1 Methanobacteriota archaeon
AATTCGGGCATCTTTTCCTCGGTCTTCTTGTTTCCACGGGCGGAATAATTATCCACACATCTCACACCAGTAGTTAACTCCCCCATACCCTTCTTAACCATGTCTCTGCTCCAACCAAATTTACTTTCTGCTTTACGAGCGCTCCCACCCAGCAATTCGATGGTAATCTCAGCAACGTATTCTCTTTTTGCAGCACCACCCAATTTCTCTGCCGTATTCTTAATGATCGACTTGAGTGTGTCTGGTATTCCATTTATGTTCATCTTACAAACCATCCTACAGATTTATTGAATCTGTTTTGGAATGATACTGTAATACTACTTACTCTTTAATCTCACTGAAATCTCAATGCGTGAATACACGTAGTTCTATCAGCTATTGTCGATCAAGAGACCAGCATGTACAACTGGTGAGGCGGTAGATTATTATTTGTGAGTTGCCTTATTACAGAGTGGTCTACGAAGATCATGATTTCGAAACGTCTCCTGAATTTTGCAGAGTGCAAGAATTCCTCCCTTCCGAAGAGGCGGCAGTAAGAATCGCAGAGAAATACATCGAGTTGCATGGAGGAATGCCTGATGATGCGGTCTTTGGAGGTGTTATCACTGAATACCATATGCTGGTCCATAGAAGTGGCAAAGTCATCGAGAAAAGACCTGATGGTATACGAGTCGGTTATCACAGGGTCTTGGGCGGCATGCGCGTAGCCGGACCAGGCGATACCATAGATTTATCAATAGGAGATAACGGGACGATCATACGCTTCCTGAAGAGCTGGAGACACCTTGAATACGCCGGTGAAAGGGAGATACTGACCGCAAGCGAGGCAGTAAAGCGGCTTCAGAGGGGTGAGACCGTCTATAAGTGGTTGGGATCACTCGACACGATAGAGATAAACAACATCTTCCTCAGCTACTACTCCGAGGTTCCAGATGTGAAGCAGGACTTTTACGAGCCTGTATGGGTCTTTCGTGGAAAGGATAGCTATGGATATGGTGTGACGCTTCCTGTCTGGGCTGGAGTTGTCCCGCCAAAGCCAACGTCTTCTGATGATGCCGGTGTGCGACTGACTGACCGGGATGATGAGATCACGCCCACACCAACACCCATTCCAACACCCACGCCAACACCTTCGGATGATGCGGTCATCAGAGTGCCTGTTTCTGTCAATGCTCCCGAATCCATATCTGACACGTTCGATGTCACGATTGATGTGAAGAACGTCACTTCCATGAATTCGGGACAGTTCGACCTATCCTTTGACTCAAGCGTTGTGAACGTGACCGGTGTCAGTGCAGGAAAGATAGGCGGCACAACGGTGCCGATTCTCGGTTGGGGTTTTATGGACGCAAGAAAGATCAGGGTGCTCTTCAAGCTCGATGGTCTCGGTTGCGTCAGCGGATCCGGATATGTGGCAAGAATAGACTTCGAGACAAGAGGGTCGACGGGTGGTTCATGTGTTCTGGGCATGTCCAGGGTGATGCTTGTTGATACAGAGGCAGGGAGATACCTGTGAGATGGACAGATGCTGAGGTGACTGTGTGACATCTAAGGCGAGAGGATATGAATAAAACCATAAGTAGGTGATATATATGAAGACAGCAATACTGGTTGGAATAACCATAAGCTTGCTGCTTGCGCTGACAGCCGCAGCATCAGACTACACACTCGGCGTCTTTGGGAACGCGAACGAGGACGAGACGATAAACATGTAGGATGTGACCCAGATCGAACGGATCATTCTGGGAAAAGAGAAGGAGATCACGATTCTGGATTCTGCTGATCGGGCGGTCACTGCCCGACTTCTATGAATCTTTTCTGGAAGCCATTTCTTCCCATCATGTGGGGGATATGCCTACGCAAGTGTTCCGCGTGCCGTCAAACGCCGGTGTAAACCCTATCCGTTACTCACTGAACCGTGAGAAGAAGCTCGCAACGAATTACGTGGGGGTGGGGTGTCCGCTTAAGGTAGTGTCAGTGGTGTACATACCACATAAAAGCAAACCCGGCTGCGCACGATCAGCCGCAATTCAGGACGCTGCCCGCACTTGCAGAATCTCAGAATAACTGATCCACATACCACTCCGCATCAAACTTCTTCAAATCCTCGTAACTCTGCCCGATTCCCAGAAATAGCACAGGTTTTCCTGTGACGTGCGCAATCGAGATCGCTGCGCCACCTTTCGAGTCCATATCCACTTTGGTTAAGATGTTTCCCCCGATTGGAACCACCTCGTTGAACTCACTTGCCCGCTCAACAGCGTCATTTCCCGCGACCGCCTCGTCAACAAAGATCACGAGGTCGGGCGGTGCCACACGGCACATCTTCTTCAGTTGATCCATCAGGTTGACATTCGTGTGCAGCCTTCCTGCCGTGTCCGCAAGCACCACATCGCGGTGCTGCGCCTTTGCATGCTGCACCGCATCATAGACGACTGCGGCAGGGTCGCCACCGTACTGGTGCTTGATCAGCTTCACACCGAGCCTCTCCGCATGCTTCTCGATCTGCTCGGTTGCCCCTGCCCTGAACGTGTCCCCTGATGCGATCACAACGGAATGCCCGTTTGCCTTTAACCTCGCCGCAACCTTTGCGATCGTTGTGGTCTTTCCGGTGCCGTTGACACCCACAAATGCTATGTTTACGGGTTTTGGTGCGTCTGCAATGAATTCATCAAAATCGAACATCTCTTTTGTCATAACCGAGAGCAACGCGTTTCGGAGCGCGGTCTCGACGATGTCAGTTGTATCTGCCTTAATCTTCCTGTGAACACCGATGAGTTCCTCTTTTATGGCGTCGATTATGCTCTCAGCCACAGGAAGTGCAACATCGCTCTCGAGCAGCGCCATCTCAAGGTCCCAGAGTGGCCCCTCGAGATCCGTCTCATCAAGAACAATCTCCCGCTCGAGAATCAACGTCTTTGCCTTCGTAACAATCCCGATTTTCTTCTTCCCCTTCTCCTGCTTCTCTGTCTCCTTTGCAGGCTCCCGCTCCTCCTTTTCACTCGTCTCTTGTGGCACCTCTTCCGCAGAACTCTTGGTTTCGGCTTTCTGATCGATCGTCTCTCCGATCTTTTTCTTGAATGAGCCGAGCTTCTCTTTGAGTTTCGCAAACATTACATATACGCCTGATCCGCCTGTCTTGCCTGCATATGCTTACTCGCTTCTGCCTGAATCATCTGGACCCTGCCTGCAATCTCATTTAGGGTCTTGTTCATCTGCTCAAGAATCTTTGTGAGCTTCTCCTTCCGATCGTTGAGACATGTCCGTGCAGCATCTGCCGACATCTCTGCAGACACACCGGAACCGAGACCAACGATCGTGCGATCCGATGGCACCAGCTTCGCATGCACAAACGAGCCCGCACCGATCGGGACAAGCGACATGACCTCGTCCTCGGTCTCGAGCGCATCGATTGTGTTCGTGGCGCGCTCACATTCGAGGATAGACATCTGGATCGCATCCATCTGCCCCGCAAGAACCTCTGCCTGTGCCTTATACTCATCATGCTGGGCTAACAATCCCTGCAATTCCTCCTCAGTGAGTTCTTTACTCATCTTCTGACCCCGATTTTTCGCCCGGTTCAACACGTTCATCAATATCAGTTATGTCGATGAAATTTCGTTTCAGTCCGTGCTCACTTCCGATGAGCGAATATACCTTCTCAATTGCGTTGTTTCTGTTCTGGCTGCTCACAGTCTTTTTGAACCGCTCCCGGTTCGAACCAGCCTTAAACATGCCGCTGATTGTAAATTCCGTCATTTTTCGAGGATCCTCACACTCGTGTCCGTGTCGATCACGTAGTCGAAGTCAATTATGTCATACCATCCCATCTGCTTGAAGATGCTCATGAAACTGACGCCGATCGTGGTCCCGCCGTTGACAAGGATGCGTTTGTCAATCATCGATTTCACTGCGTTTGCATCGACACCGATCTTTGGCATCGCAAGACCGCCGAATAACACTGCGGTATCTGCGGTAGCATCCGTCGTTTCAGAGAGTTGCATGCCGTGGCTCGTGAACACAACCTTCTTTGCGGAATCAAAGTCGAAATTTGCGATGTACGCAAGCTCCTTTCCCGCATCCTTGATCGGGAATGCTACTAGCTCTGCAAACGGCGTGCAGAAGCCGGGAGTTCCGACAAAGGTTATCCGCTTCGATTCCTTCACGAGATTGCGAAATCCGTTCAGGATGCCACCAAGTCCTGATGATGTGCTGATCTCTTTCATTATATCACTTTCAGATGGTTTGAATCAACCAGTATAACAATCTTTCGATTGTAGAGGAGACCAAAACCCCGTGCGCTCTGTTGCTGTATGATGTGTATCGTGAAAATTGCAGTTTAGGCGGTCGCTGAGTATAGACCCGGTTCCGCCACGCATAAAACGAATCCCTTTGTGAACACCGATACTATGGACGGATACAAACCTTTTTCTCGAAGCCAACCCCCATCCATGATTATGGAAGATCGCCCGGAATATTCAAGGAACACGCTGATGGACTTCATAAAGCTGAAGCCAAAAGACATTGAGATCTGCGATGTGACACTGCGGGACGGTGAGCAGGCTGCAGGGATTGCGTTCACAGAGCAGGAGAAGATTGATATCGCACGGAAACTGGATGATGTTGGTGTTGAGATCATTGAGGCAGGATTTCCGGTCGTATCAAAAGAAGAACTCACAACCATACGCAAAATTACAAAACTCGGACTCAATGCAAAGATCTGCTGCCTTGCCCGTGCAAAGACGTCGGATGTTGATTCCGCACTGGATGCGAACGTTGACATCGTGAGCGTCTTCATCGCAACGTCGGACATTCATCTGCGCTACAAGCACCACATGACAATAGACGAGGCTACCGACTGCGCAATCGATGTCGTGGACTATGCGAAGGATCACGGGCTTGCGGTCAGGTTTGCTGCCGAGGATGCAACCCGCACAGATATGGATGTGCTGAAACAGGT
>JAYEFS010000079.1:0-14254 GCA_034658695.1 Methanobacteriota archaeon
TTCCAAGCAGCATGATTGCAGAGCCCCAGATGAAATGGGGTTTACTCCGTTTCAATTCCATTTCATCGCCTCACATTCTCCATTCGTAATAGCTCCTCACCACGAGCAGGACGATCCAGCTACCGCAGAGTGTTAATAACAATCCCCTGTCGAAAATCCCTGCTTTGAGATAACCTTCGATCAGATACGTCAGTAAAAATACTGATAGTGCGATGAAACCGACGGTTGCACTCCTATAATTGAGCATTTCACCCCTCTCATCGGTTGCATAAGCCATCTCAAGTTTTCTCTGGTCTGTCTTCTCAACAAGCGGTCTGAAAAAAATCAAACTTATGCAGATTCCGATGGCAAGAAAAAGACTGAACATCGGCAACGTCACCTCAACGTGGAGGTATCTGGCTACACCTACAAACAGTCCTGCGATCGGAAGTCCGCCAAATATCAAAGCTATTCTCCAGAACAGCCTGTCAAATCTTGATCCGAAAAGTGTGTAAGCGATGATAAATCCTGTCGTGACGCCTGCCGCACTGGGGATGATACTGCTGCCATTGTTTATAGGACTTACAAACGTGTGCATGAAAAGCACGAATATGAACACCGCAAGAGTCGTTAGCACCATCGTCGTGATGTTCTTCTTCTGGTTCACCTGGATCACATCCTCCATCTGTAGTAGAAATAGAACCCGATGTAGCACCACAGCATCAGACTCACCAGAATTGCAAGCCAATCACCGACTGCCTCTCCACTCATAGTCCCGATCACCGGATGGATATATCGATTCAACATGTAACCACCATGAGTCCGACCGCAAATATCCTGAATGCGACGTTCGCTGCCCTTCTGCTGATCTCCAGTGTCCGTTCGTCATAAGTCACGACTCTGTATATCTGTCTTGCGCTGATCAGTATGATAATTGCGATGCCGAAGCCGATTGCTCCGATGATCACATTCGATGTGAGAACTGCAACCGTCATGCTCGCAACTCCGATTGTGTGCGCTGCCATGCGCCAGATCCTGAACATTCTCTTGTTCTTTGTATTATCAGACATTTCGTAACACTCCTGTATCCTACTATCCTCGGAACGTTCCTGCAGATTTTGTTTGGCACTTGAGATTCAGTTCTGTCATCTCTTTAGATACCCCAAAATATCCCGTATCCCAATCTTCTTCCCCGACATCAGAATCGCGTTCCTGAATATCCTTGCTGATAGTTTGATCACAACAAAGACCGAGATTGTGAGTATCAGGAGGCTTGCTGCGATCTCATAGGCCGAAATCCCTGTGAGTGTGATTCTCATCAGTGTTGTTGCGGGTGCCGTGTAGGGTATGTACGTCAGAACCTTTGCGATGACTGAATCCGGTGCGGCGATGATTACACCGAGCAGCATTATTGGCAGAATCCCCAGCATCGTAAATACCATTGCGCCCTGCTGCGCGTCTTTCATGGTGCTTGCTGGCGCCGCAACACATGCCATTGATCCTGCGAAGAGGAGATAACCCAGGATAAAATATGGGATTGCAAGAATCATTATTAAGGAGATCTGAATCTCCTGCAATACTGCCGCTAACGATGTTAACGATATCACCAGCACCCCGGGACAGATCCAGACGCAAATTTGCAGGAGTCCGGCAGAGCCAAAACCCACGAGCTTCCCTGTGAGAAGTTCTTCTGGAGAAAGTGAGGAAAGCAGGATCTCAACCGTCTTATTCTCCTTTTCCGCAACGATTCCCTGCATCAGATACCCCGAGGTTGTCATTATCGAGAGCATCATCAGAATTGCGACTGCATAAGGTATTAAAAACCGGACCTCCTGCTTTTCTTCGACCTCTCCCTTCTCGTTTAATGTGATCTGCTCCATATCTGCCGGGCATCTGATCCGGTCACCCAGTGTGTCGTCCACATCCGAGTCGCGCAGAAGGTTGTCGATTATGAACGTCTCTACTAAATCGGTCGGGGCTGAACTGAAGAATCCGCCTGTTCCGTATAGAACGACTCTTCCGGTTTCAAGATAATCCGGAGGGATTGTGAAGAATGAGTGTATCTCGTCATTCAGAAGCGCATTCTTTGCACCCCCGATATCTTCAAACCTGATGAAGATTCCCTCCGGTTGCAGGATCCCGGTCTCGTCCACAAAACCGATGTTCTGTGGGGATTCGGTGGCTATCTGCATAACGTAGCCTGAAGTGAACATCACCGGCAGTAGGATTACGAGCGGCAGGATCAACGTCAGGATGAAACCCTTCGTCTTAACAGTCGCCAGAAACTCGTGCTTTGCGACGACGAGTGTTTTACGCAACATTTGCCACCTCGATGAAGATCTCGTTTAACGACGGTGATTTCATCTCAAATCTTCTCAGTTTTACGGATTCCATCAGATTCCTGAGAACATCCTGCGGGTCAGTTCCCGTTCTCAGGTCCAGTTCGGCGTATCTTCCATAATCCTCAATCCCTTTTACGCCGTCGATCGGTTTTAGATCGCCCTCGTATTCCACAACCATGACCGGGGATTCCCTGTAATCGGATTTTATTTGATCGAGTGTGCCGTACAACACCTTTTTGCCATGGTTGATCATCAGAATTCGGTCGCACATCCTCTCTGCCTGATCCATCTGGTGCGTGCTCAGTATGACCGTCTTCCCATCGCGTTTTAAATCGAGCATGATGTCTTTCACAATCTTCGTATTGATCGGATCGAGTCCGGAGAATGGCTCATCCAGAATCAGGATGTCCGGGTCATGAATGAACGCGGAGGCGAGCTGGATCTTCTGTTGCATCCCCTTGCTCAGCTCACTCACCCGCATCTTTTTGTGATCGATGAGGTCGACCTTCTCCAGCCAGAAATCGATCCGGTCATCGGGTTTTTTGACGTTTTTGAGGTTCGCAAAGTACTTCAGGCATTCAAAAACAGTTATTTTCTGGTAAAGCCCTCTTTCCTCCGGAAGGTAACCGATTCGCTCCTTGAAAGCCTCAGTAAACACTTTTCCAAACATTGTAACAGACCCATAATCGGATTTGATGATGTCAAGGATTATCCGTATCATCGTGGTCTTTCCCGCTCCGTTCGGTCCGAGTAATCCGAATATCTCCCCGCTTTCGATATGAAAACTGAGATCATCAAGAATTGTTTTTGTGCCGAAGCTCTTTGTCAGGTGCGAAACATCCAGAACCGGTTCATCTGCCCCATCCATTTTTTCCATCTATGCACCCGCAATTACTGCTGTTGCTGTTTGCCAGATTGTGAACATTCTCTTGTTGTTTGTGTTACCAGACATCTTGTAATGTTCCCCGGTCATTATGTAAAGCATTAGTTACATTTAGTACATAAAACTTTCTGTCGCAACATGGGAGCTCGCCAGCAAACACATTTATTACAACATACAGCGAAGGATTGCTGCATGGAATTTTGTCCTGACTGTGGCAGCATGATGACGTTGAAAGACGGTGTGATGGTGTGCGTGCGTTGTGGGTTCACAAAGGAGAACGAGGGCGTCGAGTCCTTCGTATCTGTTGAACGGCGTGCCGAGAAGACGATTACCGTACTTGAAGGTCAATCCGACGCCGGACTCCCGACCACCCGTGCACGATGCGAGGAATGTGGTAACGACACCGCTTATTGGTGGCTGCGGCAGCTCAGATCTGCTGACGAGAGCGAGACCAGGTTCTTCAGGTGTACGAAATGCGGAAGGACGTGGCGGGAATACGACTGATCTCGGGCGGTCTGTGTGGCGGTTCCGTCCGGGCACCATCGGATTAACAATCCATTCGTCCACCTGAGCAGCAAAAAGCCACCACATTTGAGATGTTTCTGATTTACTATATTTATCGGTGGGGTGTGCGCAACACAAATTGCGGAATTAGCCTGAGCGATGAGTGATGGATGATGGGTGAGTGACCCGTTAGTTGCCTAACACCACAGCCAGTGAGAAAACTATTTATTCCGCTGTGTTAGATATAATGTCGGGGTGAATGTTTGAGAATACTGGTTGTGGATGATTCGGTATTTATGCGAAGGATTGTGTCGGACATGCTGGAAACCGACCCGGAGATTGTGATATGCGGCACTGCACGGAACGGGCTTGAGGCTATCGAGCAGGTAAAGAAGCTGGAGCCGGACGTGGTCACACTGGATATTGAGATGCCCAAGATGGATGGGTTAACCGCACTCGGTCACATCATGCATGAGTGCCCTGTGCCTGTTATCATGTGTAGCACACTGACTCAGAAAGGTGCTGATGCTACATTTACAGCGCTCGACCGCGGGGCAGTTGACTACGTCCAGAAGCCGTCCGGTGCAATCTCACTTGACGTACGTAAGGTTCAGTCCGAGCTGATCGGCAAGATAAAGGCAGCTGCGCAGGCAAAGATCAGAAAAAAGACGCATGTCGGAAACAAGAGACCGGGATCGTTGAAGTACACGCCGAAATCGAAGACGAAGATAATTGCGATCGGGACGTCAACCGGCGGACCCTCTGCGCTCGCGGAGGTCATTCCTCGTTTTCCTGCAAACACACCACCAATACTAATTGTGCAGCACATGCCTGCCGGTTTTACAAAGACGTTTGCTGAGAGACTGAACGCCGAATCACAGATCACGGTCAAGGAGGCGAGTGCCGGTGATGAGATCAAGCCAGGGCTTGCGCTGCTTGCCCCAGGGGATTATCACATGACCGTAGGGAAAGATGGCAGGGTGCATCTGAACAAGAACCCGAAGACCCATGGCGTGCGACCCGCTGTCAATCCGATGATGATCACTGCATCAGAGGTCTACAAATCGGGGATGATCGGGGTCATCATGACTGGAATGGGGCGTGACGGGAAGGACGGCATCGTCGCGATCAAGAATAACGGGGGTGCCACGATTGCACAGGACGAGGAGTCTTGCGTGGTATACGGCATGCCGCAGGAAGCATACAAAACCGGCAAAGTGGATCGGGTGGTGTCGCTATCACAGATACCTGTAGAAGTACTGCGAAAATGTTAATATAATTCAATTGAGAATATTGATTGGGGGTAATTACAATGGATATGTCCGAATATAAACGGGAGTTCGTAAATGAAGCAAGAGAACATCTCGAGATATTAAATCAATCGCTTCTCGATTTAGAGCACGACCAGTCCAACGCAGATCTTCTGAATAACATCTTTCGAGCAGCGCATACGTTGAAAGGTTCATCCGCGACGATGGGTTACACGAACGTGAACACGCTCACACACCGGATGGAGAACGTGCTCGATGCGATCCGGCAGGGTGTGGCTGAGGCGACATCAGCGACGATGGACACACTCTTCGATTGCTTTGATACGCTCGAGATCATGATCGATGCGATCGATGCCAATGACGCGAGTGATGTTGATGTCTCCGAACTGGCGAGCCGGCTGGAGGCTCTGTTGACTGAAGGTGCAAAGACTGGCACAGAAGCTGCCGATGTTGCAGAGACCGCCGCGACTGTAGAGACCATTCCCGATGAGGCTGCGTTGCAGGAAGTGCATGAGGTGGATGCAGAGGTTCCGCAGGAGCCTGAAAGCCCGCAATCACCCGGTGAGCATGAGCAGGTCACAGCGTTCACTGAGGATGAGATAGGCGCTGCATCCGATGCGGCGAACCGCGGCATCTCGGTATTCAAACTGAGTATTGCACTCGAAGATACATGTGCCCTAAAGTCGGTTCGCGCGGTGATGATCCTGAAGTCGATAAGCGAACATGCGGACATTCTTGCAACAACGCCTGATGCGGAGGGTATTGAGGATGGTGAGTTCGGTCGCGGCTTTGATGTGATCATCGGCACGAGCGAGACTGGTGATATGGTCAAAAAAGCAGTCGAACGTGTGAACGAGGTCGAACAGGTCGGCATACTCGCACGGGAACCGGATACACAGCCAGCGGCTGATGCAGCCGTATCCGGTACAACTGATATAACTGATATAACTGATATAACTGACATAACTGACATAACTGACATAACTGACATAACTGACATAACTGACATAACTGACATAACTGATACAGTCGGTGAAACTAACACATCAGGGGAGATCGCATCCGCGGAAGTCGCGGCTCCGCCACCAACAGCAGCAGCATCCTCAAAGAAGCCAGAGGTCGTAAGAAGCGTTCAGAGTGTGCGGGTCAACATCGAGAAACTGGATGCGCTTGTCAACATGGTGGGCGAGCTCGTCATCAACAAGATCAGGCTTCTACAGATCCAGTCGACACATCAGATCAAGGAACTGGATGAAACGGTGTCGAATATCGACAGGCTGACCAACGATCTGCGCGATGAGGTCATGGAGATGCGCATGGTGGCTGTTGCTCAGGTATTCAATCGGTTCCCGAGAATGATTCGCGACCTTGCCAAGAAGAAGGGTAAGGATATTGATCTGGTCGTCATAGGAAAAGAGATTGAACTTGACCGGACCGTGCTGGACGAGGTCGGAGAGCCGCTCGTTCACCTGCTAAGAAACTGCGTCGACCATGGCATCGAACCGCCTGAAGTGCGGACGAGTGCGGGGAAGGCGGGGGAAGGTGTGATCACGCTGGCCGCGCGCAGGCAGAAGAACCATGTTGAGATCGAGGTTTCTGATGACGGTTTCGGAATGGATCCTGACAAGCTGCGTGCGAAAGCAATCGAGAAAGGCATCATAAGCCCGGAAGAAGCTGAGGTGATGAGTGATGAGAATGCATTATTACTGATCTTTGCACCAGGGTTCTCCACAGCAGAGACCATAACCGATATCTCGGGAAGGGGTGTCGGCATGGATGTTGTGAAGACGAGTATCGAAGCACTCGGCGGTACTGTCAACATCAAATCCGACCTCGGTTGCGGAACCACGGTCACGTTGCAGTTGCCGCTCACAATGGCGATCATCCAGACGCTGCTTGTCGAGGTCGGCGGCGCAGTTTACGCAGTTCCAATCAGTAGCGTCCTTGAGACTATCTCGGTTATGCCGGATACGATCCGGACGATGGGTACGCAGAAACTCACAACGCTCAGAGGGAACGTGCTTCCACTTGTCTGGGTGCATGACCTCTTCGGCATATATTCCGAGAACGGGCACGACGAGGTCGTTGCGGTGGTGGTCGATCGCGGAGGGCAGCATGTCGGGCTGGTCGTGGATTCGCTGATCGGACAACAGGAGATTGCGATCAAATCGCTCGATGGTGTGTTGGCAGGAATCAAAGGGTTCGCAGGCGCAACCATCCTCGGTGACGGACGAGTGATCATGATTCTGGATGTTGCCTCGATGGTGTGAGCGATGCCTGATATCGTCAAGGTTGCAATGGCTGACCTAAAAGTAGCCCGCGACCCGGCGGTACTGATCACAATAGGGCTTGGATCCTGTATAGGAATCGCACTGTACGATCCAGTGGTGAAGGTCGGCGGGCTTGCACATATCATGCTCCCGACCAGCAAGCGGGTCACTGGTGGTAACGACAGCAATCCGATGAAGTATGCGGATACCGGAATCGACATAGCTCTCACGAAGATGATTGCGATGAGTGCGGTGAAGCGGCGCATAACAGCCAAGATTGCCGGAGGTGCGCACATGTTCTCCTGTGCGAAGGAGAGTAGTTCATTTCTTAAGATCGGCGAGAGCAACGCCGCCGCGGTCAAGGAGAAACTCTCGAGGGAGGGGATACGACTGATAGCATCGGACACGGGGAAGGACTACGGCAGAACCGTGGAACTGCACACCAAAGATGGGAGTTACGTCGTAAAGACGATTGCGAAGGGATCAAAGGTGATATAAGATGGACGAATTCGAGGAATTGAAGAAGAAGATATCAAAGGACAAGAACTTCAGTTGTGCTCAGTACAAGGATCCATATCTGAAGCGGAGATTTGCGATCAGGATGCGTGCCACGGCTACGAAATCGTACCGTACGTATATGGAGTTGCTTGACACGAATCCGGAGGAATACCCAATCCTGTTGAACGTCCTGACCGTGAACGTCACCGAGTTCTTCAGGGACACAAGCGTCTTTGAGGAGGTGAAACGCGTTCTGGGACTCGCAATCACGGCAAAACAGGAGACTCATCGGAGTTCCATGCGCATCTGGAGTGCGGGCTGTTCGAATGGGTCAGAGGCATACACGATAGCGATGCTCTCAGATCACATCCTTGGAACAGAGACCAACAGTTTCAAGGTCAGTATCTATGCAACCGATATCGATGACAGTTCCTTGAAGAGGGGCAGGGACGGGATATACAAACCCGATCTTCTGAAGGGGGTTGCGAAACCATACCTGCAGAAGTATTTCAACGAAGTCGACGGCGACTATCAGGTGACTAACGCAACCAAAAATATGGTTAGGTTCAAGAGAAATGATCTGATCAACGAGCGACCACTTCCGATGATGGATATGATATTCTGCAGAAACGTTGTGATATACTTCTCACGAGAGCTGCAGGAGAAGCTCTTCATGAACTTCTACAGATCATTGAATGATGGCGGTTATTTTGTCATGGGGAAGACCGAGACACTGGTCGGCGAAGCAAGAGATAAATTTATACCAGTGAATAATAAAGAACGAATCTACCAGAAGTTAGTGAAGTAATATTATGGCACAGGAAAAGGTTGTCACGTGGTTGGAGGGAAAGCTTTTCTTCGTGGATACCTACGCCACGCGAGCGAACTGGGTACCATGCAAGGTTGTGCTGACCTACGGCGGAATCTGGCTCATGTACGGCAACGAGAAGAGAGGTGTCCCCTTAGCATCGATTGCCAGTCTCGGAAGAGAGGTCTCAAAGAAACTGATAGGCAATGTTTCGGACTATCTCTCGATTGCATACATTGTCGGAGGCAAGGAGACGACAGTTGCAATCACCGGGCAGTCTGCACAGCTCAAGAAACTGAAAAAATACATAATGTTTCTGCAACTCAACAAAAAACCGGTTTACATACTCCATCCGGCAAAAGTTGGGGGCGCAATCCAGGATAAGGTCTCATGGGAGCAGGGAATCTTAAACGTCGTGTGGACGCCGGGCGGCACAGCCGACAAACTCGTTATCCAGCGCAAGTCAGGAAACGTCGAGATTGCCATGGGCGAAATCGAGATGATACAGACCGAGAACCAGAAGATCAACGGAAAGCCGCAGACGATTGCAAATATAAAACATTCCGACGCTAACAACGTCTATAATACGTTCATACTCGCGGGAATTCAGAATTCGCTCATCGAATATATCAACGATCACCTGAAAGAACAGGGTGTAATATCCGGGCATGAAGACGGTGAGGCGGGCGGAGGGGGTGGCGGTGACGCCGCGCTAGAGGGACTTGAAGACGAGATACTGGTCGCGCTATATTCCGGCGTATCCGCGCTCGAGGTGCCCACCTTCATGGATGGCACAGATGTGGATCAGGTCGAGGAGATCTACGACAAACTGATATCGTACGGACTCGTGGAACTGGTTCGCCTCAGGAAGGATGTCAAACTGACAGCGAAAGGTAGAAATATAGTGAACAAGAAAATGCAGATGTAAGGAACCAAAGGAGGGGTTAGTATCGCAAACATAATGCTTGTGGACGACTCGAAGTTCATGCGGGCTCTCTTGAAGAAAGTTCTGGCGAGTACGCATAACATCGTGGGAGAAGCAGAGAACGGAGTAGAGGCGGTCGATATGTATGAGCAATTGTCTCCGGACATTGTGCTGATGGATATCGTGATGCCACACATGGACGGAATACTTGCAACGAGCAACATCGTGGGCAAGCACACTGATGCAAAGGTCATCATGTGCACGTCTGTTGGGCAGGATGAGAAGGTGAAGGCTGCAATCAAAGCCGGCGCCAAAGGGTATATCACAAAGCCATTTCAGGGACCGAGTGTCTTAAAGGAAGTCGAGAGTTTACTGGGTCAATAATCATGATCGGAATGGAAACCCTCAGAGAGCTGAAGAGGCTCGGAGATCAGAGCGCGGAGATGGCGGTCGAATCGCTTGCCGAGATGACCGCGATGGAGGTTGTAATGGAGGTCTCTGCCGTCAACCTGACCGAGGTTGAACAGATTCCTGCAACGATCGGCATAACCGAGGATGCCATAATCGGGCTCTTTGTGCGCTTCACTGGTGAACTTCCGGGATCGGTTCTGACACTGATCTCGATTCCGTCCGCTCAGAAGCTTGCCGACATCATGCTTGCGGGCATGGGTGACGAGCCAGCCGAGGGCGAGGTGCTCTCTGAGATGCAACAGTCAGCGGTCGAGGAGATCGGAAACATCATCACATCATCGTTCATCGATGTCTGGGCAAACGCGTTCACTACGGCACTCACCCAGACACCGCCCGCGTTCGTGTGCGATTATGTTCCATCGGTAATCGATGCCGCGCTTGCGAGAGCATCCGAGAAAGGAGATTTCGCTGTGGTCTTCAACAGTGCAATTCACATAACAGACCAGGACATCGACTGCAACATTCTGGTGCTTCCTGATCCTGACAAGATGCAGATGATGTTTGATAGTATGGAGTGAGTTATGGTCGAACTTGAAAATCTTGAAACATTGAAGGGGATGGGGGATAACAGCGCAGCAATAGTTATGGAGTCGCTTTCTGAGATGCTTTGCATGGAAGTTGAGATGGATGTCTCAGCCGTTCATGTGGATACGATCAAGAGCATTCCGGAGGTCCTTGAACTGCCCAATGGTGTGATTGTTGGGGCTTCTGTGGGCTTTTCCGGAGATATTGCAGGAACAGTTCTCACGATTCTCTCTGTTGAGAGTGCGCGCAAGATGGCTGACATCCTGCTCGCAGGAATGGATGAGGAGGAGCCAACGGGTGTTTTAACCGAGATGCAGGAGTCTGCGATACTTGAGATCGGCAACATCCTGACATCACCGTTCATCGATGTGATGGCAGATGCCACATCCATGGTGTTGACGCAGAGTCCGCCATCGATTGCGTGTGACATGCTGAGCGCTCTGATCGATCAGTCCATGGATGGGTCTCAGATAAGCGATTTTGCAATCGTCTTCAACAGCGCGCTGCATGTCGTGAATCAGGACATCGACTGCAACATCCTGATGCTGCCGGATCCTGACAAGATCGAGCTGTTATTCAAGAGCCTATAACATCTGTAGCATCATCACCGCACAGTGGTTCCTGCAGGAGCCTCGCGCTCCGGCACAAGCAGGATCGCACCATCCGAATCGGAATCCGCGGCAAGGAGCATGCCCTCGGATCTGACGCCAAAGAGCGTTGCCGGCAGCATGTTTGCGAGAACCACAATCCGCATCCCGATGAGATCGTCCGGCTTGTGAGTCTCCGCAATCCCTGCGACAATCTGACGATTTCTGCCCTCGCCGAGATCGACCGCGAGCTTCAGCAGTTTCTTCGATTTCTTGATCGGTTCCGCCTGCAGAATCGTTCCGACGCGGATATCCAGCTCTGAAAACTCCTCATACGTGACGTGTTTCTTCTTTGTCGCCATTCGGACCCGTTCATCAAGAATTGCATCCATCTCCTTGATCGTCTTGTCCTCAATCTTTGCGAAGAGCACGGTAGGCGTCATAAGTGGTTGTCCTGCCACAATCTCCTCGGTTGCTCCGTCATAATGCATATTGACGAGTTCTGTTTCCATTCCGAGCTGCTTCCATGCCTCACCTGCGATTGTGGGGATCACCGGCTCAAATAAGATTGCGAGCGCTTTTACGATCTGAAGGCAGTTCATAACCACATTTCCCGCGGCTGCTTTGTCCGTTTTCACGAGCTTCCACGGTTCATTCGACTGAAAATAGGAATTGCCGAACGATGCAAGGCTCATTGCAGAATCGATTCCGCGTTTGAACTCGTAGTCGTTGAACGCCGCAATCACCGCATCTCTCACATCGGCAATCTCCTTTACGACATCCGAACCGATTTCCCCCTCGGGAACCTCGCCAAAATTCTTCTGCGCGAAGAGGAGCGTTCTGTAGATGAAGTTGCCGAGCGTTCCCACGAGTTCGTTGTTCACCTTCTCCTGAAAAACCTTCCACGAGAAGTTCAATTCCTTCGTATGCGAGGTGTAACTTGCGAGATAATACCTGAGAAGGTCGGGATGAAAGCCATGGTCAAGATAATCGTCGTTCACCCAGACAACGTATCCCCTGCTCTTTGAGAATGTCTTATCCCCGATCTTAACCATTCCTGATGCAACAACGGCTCTCGGAAGCGTATATCCCGCGCCCTTGAGAAGAGCGGGCCAGAAGATGCAGTGGTGATAGATTATGTCCCCGCCTATGAAGTGGATGATATCGGTGTCACCGTCTGGGTTCATCCAGTACTCCTTCCAGTCCACCCCGTTCTCGTTTGCCCACTCCTCTGTAAATGAGATGTAGCCGATCGGTGCGTCCACCCAGACGTAGACGACCAGATCCTCATGACCAGGAAACCTGACGCCCCACTCAAGATTTCTGGTGATGCACCAGTCATTCAGTTTTTTATTAATCCATCCCCGCGCATAATTCCTCGCGTTCGCTGTTCCGCCGAGCGTATCGAGATAATCTGAAAGAAATCCGCTAAATTTGGACAATTTGAAGAAGAAGTGTTCCTGCGATCTGAATTCTGCCTTGCTCCCGCATATCTTGCAGACCGGTTCCAGAATCTCTCCTGGTTCAAGATGCTTGCCGCAGCCCTGATCACACTCGTCGCCCCGCGCAACAGAGCCACAGTCGGGGCAGACCCCTTCGACGTACCGGTCTGGCAGAGACCGTTTACATGTCGGGCAGTATGCGAGTTCGATATTCTGTGAAAAGACGTAATCGTTCGAGATCAGCGCATTCACGATCTCGGTTGTGCGGTTGTGGTTTGTCTCTGATTCCGTGCTTCCGAATTTATCGAAAATGATATTCAGTGACTTGAATGTCTGATCAAAGTGATCGTGGTACTGTTTCACGAGTTCGGTCGGCGTTATCCCGAGTTCCTCGGCATTGATCACGATCGGCGTCCCATGTGCATCGGATCCACACACAAACGTCGTGTCCCTACCCTCCTTCCGAAGCGACCTCACGAATATGTCTGCCGGAATGTATGTTCTGAGATGCCCGATGTGCGCCGGACCGTTCGCATAAGGGAGCCCGCATGTGACAAGTGTTCTTTTCTGCATCTGAAGTGGCTTTTGGGGTTTGGGTGATATATTTCTTATGGTTGCCGGGGGCTATATGGGAACTACCACGGATCGTCACGCTCTCCGTAACAGACTTTCAATCGCCACATTGATAATTTTGGCTCTTCGCTGTTTTGTATGGGCAATACAATACCCCCTGGTAAGACTCTCATTCCATTCGTGATAAAACTTGCGCAATAAATATAGGGGGTCAAAATGATGTTGGATTTGTAGGTTACTAAAATCACCCCGCAGTGCCACATTCTACTTTTATGCGTTGGATATGGGGTCTATGAACCGTCCTGCAAATTGTTGATTCACAATAATTATGATTTACTGTCAACTACTTGAGTTTTTCCATCCTGAGTCGGTGCTGACGCAGGAGGGATGTGTGATGATCGAGCGGTGGGTAAGGTGATGGCTGATGGGGCGTAGTTGAGGTGATGCGGGCGTGCGGGGTGCCAGTTAATGTTATATGGGTGTGCGTTGGTTGGATGAATAGCGTCTTGGATGTGATCATTATGAATGGATGTAACCAAACCGGTGAATATAATGCTGTTTTGCGAACGAAGATGTGTGTACACGTGCGTATGCTTGCGATCATGGCGCTCGCAGCCGCCGCGGTGCTTGTGGTGAGTGCTGGCGTGGGTGCGGCTGCGACGACGTGGACAGTGGATGATGACGGCGGCGATGGGGTCGATTTCACGAAGATACAGGATGCGGTGAATAATGCAAGTGCAAGGGATACGATTTATGTGTACGACGGGGTGTACAATGAACACGTGGCAATCTCCGCATCAATAACGCTATCAGGGCAGAGCGAAAGTGGTGCAGTGATCAATAGCGGCGGAAGCGGTAACTGCGTGCAGGTAAGTTCTGCGGATGTCGCGATAAATGGATTTACGATAACAAATGCCAGTGGATATGGGATTTATGCTTCTTCTTCAGACGTGGATATCGAGAACGTCACGATCACTGGCAACGGTGGTTATGGGATTTACTTCTATTATGGAAAGTGTTTTACGCTCAGAAACAGCACGATTGACGGGAACCGTGGTGGTATGACCTGCGAGGGGTATGCCACTGGCGACGCTGTTGTGGAGGATAACACCATCACCAATAATGTCGGTCATGGAATGGCAATCAGTCTCGTTGAAGGAAAGAGTGCCACGGTCA
>JAYEFS010000079.1:14354-18365 GCA_034658695.1 Methanobacteriota archaeon
AACCGTGGTGGTATGACCTGCGAGGGGTATGCCACTGGCGACGCTGTTGTGGAGGATAACACCATCACCAATAATGTCGGTCATGGAATGGCAATCAGTCTCGTTGAAGGAAAGAGTGCCACGGTCAGGAACAACAAAATCGATGACAACGCCGGAGCTTCCAGTGATGGGATATATGTCTACATACAGGGCAAGGGCGGAGTATCCACCATCGAGAACAATCTGGTCAAAGATAGCGGGCGGTACGGGATTTATCTGACCGGAGCAACGAATTCAACCATTTCCGGCAATAATATCTTGAAAAACAGTTATGGAATGCGTTTGTATTCTTCGTCGAATAGCACCATCTTCCATAACAACTTCATCGAGAATGCCAATTATAACGCTAACGATGATGGCAAGTCCAATTCATGGGATGGTGGCTACCCCACTGCCGGGAACTACTGGAGCGATCACGTTGGTGCCGATAATCTCATGGGACCGGGGCAGAACCAGTCCGGTATCGATGGTATCATCGACACCCCGTACCCGGTTCAGGGCGGAAGCGGTGTGGATCGGTACCCGCTTGTGGATCAATGGTCACTAAAGGGTGACCTCAACAGCGACCACCGTCTTACCCCCGCCGATGCAGCGATTGCGCTTGAGATTGCAGCCGGCAGCCGCATGTATGATGCTGATACGCTCGCAGCCGCGGACGTGAGCGGCGACGGATGCGTCACTTCGCTCGATGCACTCATGATCCTGCAGGCTGCGGTTGGCAACATGGGACTATAAGCGGACAGCCACCGAGGTCGTAGAGAGCACAGAGAGCGGATCGGGGGTGTAGAAAAGTCATCTCTGTGTTCTCTGTGGCAGAAAGTTACAAAAAACAGATACTAAAAGTTTTTATCCGCAGATTAACGCGTATTACACGAATTTAACCAATCCGATCTTTTCTATGGCAGGTATCTGATTTACCACAACTTACCGGGCACATTCTCGAAATGGGTGGAATGCGTGGAATCGCTTACAACGATCATGTAAGATCCTCTCCGAGCTCTTCCATCCCGTACCTGATGTACACGCCTCTTTCACCAAGCTCCTGAAGAGCCGTTCGCACAGGAACTCCGATTATGGCAGCAGCTTCCCGCATTGTTATCTTTCCATCTCTGTAAAGAGCGGCAGCAACCCCGATCTCATTTTTTCTTTTATGCTCCGCAAGAAGCTTTCTGAGTCCATCCAGTATAACATCGGATATATTTGAGTAATATGTGCCCACAAGATATTCTTCCACTTCGATCTTCAGTTCTTTTGGGAGGGTTATGGTTTTTTTGACATACATGTTGATAGACCTCTACTGCGCGGGACGGTTACCTTAGATCCGTGCCAGCGTCTGAAATATGATATATGGATCACAGATATATCTTGACTCTGCCACATTAAAGATATCTCCTCCGCAAAACCACCCCCTGATTGCAGCGGACCCCTTATCGAACTCGATTGTATTATGATCAAGAACATTATAACACTATTACAATGACAATGGGCAGGTACATCTCACATCCGCTGATTACGAAGGACTTAATCGAGCAGCGTCTGTACCAGCTTGCGCTCACCTCCTCTGCGCTCAAAGGGTCGTGTCTGATCGTGCTGCCCACCGGACTCGGAAAGACGATCGTTGCGTTGATGGTGATTGCAGCACGCATAGGCGATATCGGGGGCAAAGCCCTGATCCTCTCGCCAACAAAACCGCTCGTTGAGCAGCACTCGGAATTTTTCAGGCGGGCTCTTGTTGGCTGCACGGTTACGATGTTTACAGGGAGCGTTTCGTCTGACAAGCGGTCAGAGATGTGGAAAGAGTCGCAGGTCATCATCTCAACACCTCAGGTGATCGAGAACGATCTCCGGGCAAGGAGAATCGATCTTACGGATGTTACACATATCACATTTGACGAGGCGCACCGTGCGGTCGGTAAATACGCGTATGTCTACATCGCGGAGCGATATTTCAAGGACGCAGAGTCACCACTGGTTCTTGGAATAACCGCAAGCCCCGGAAGCGAGCCCGAGACGATCGCCGAGGTCTGCGAGAATCTCCATATCGAGTCCGTCGAGGTGAAGAGCGAGACCGACTCTGATGTGATCCCGTATCTGCATGAGAAGGCGATCGAATGGGTGCGTGTTGATATCCCGCAGGGAATTATTGCGATGAAAGAGGCAATGGAGGTTGTGCTTGCGGATCGGTTTGAGAAGATGGGGGAACTTGGATTTGATATAACGACTGAGTCATCGAAGCGGGAACTACTCGATCTACAGAGCAGATTGCAGGCAGGTATCATCGGAGATGGTAACAGAGAGGCGTTCTCTGCAATCTCGATTCTCGCAGAGATCTTCAAGATCAAGCATGCAATCGAACTCGGAGAGACGCAAGGAGTCGAGGCGCTCCGGAAGTATTTTGACCGCTTGAATGCGGAGGCACGATCGAAGAGCGGGAGCAAGGCAGCAAAACGCCTTATGATGGACCGGGAGATGCGCTCCGCAATTGCGATGCTTCCGGCATGTAGCGAGGAGCATCCGAAGCTGGATGAGGTGAAAAGAATCGTTTCTGATCAACTGCGCGGCAACCCTGATTCGAGGGTGATCGTCTTCACCAACTTCCGCGACAGCGCGGAGGTGGTGACAAACGCACTCAAAGACGTGGACGGTGTCTCTGCGGTTCGATTCGTGGGGCAGGCGAGCAAATACAAGGACAAAGGCTTAACACAGAGAGAGCAGGCAGAGATCATCGGCAAATTCCGATCAGGTGAGTACAATACGCTGGTAGCGACATCGGTTGCCGAGGAAGGGCTTGATATCCCGTCAACTGACCTTGTTCTGTTCTATGAACCGGTGCCTTCAGAGATACGCACGATTCAGCGGAAGGGACGGACCGGAAGAAAGCGTGCAGGAAGAATCGTCGTTCTGATCGCCAGGGGATCAAGAGACGAGGCGTCTTACTGGATCAGCGCACGGAAGGAGTCGAAGATGCTGAAGACGATGTCGGCGATGCGTAAATCGGAATCGGTTTCACAGGCTCCGGGATGGAAACAGAAGCAAGGACTGGAGCAGGAACAGACGCAAAAGCAACTCGGCGAGTTCTCAGGGGACGGTCTGGTCGTGTATGCCGATTACAGAGAAGCCAGATCCGGTGTATCCGATGCCCTCGAGGAGATGGGTGTCGGTGTTGCCATGCAGAGGCTCGAGATCGGAGATTATGTGTCAAGCGACAGGGTCGGAATCGAGCGGAAGACGACAGCCGACTTTCTGACGTCGCTCATCGACAGGCGGCGTGAACTCTTCGGGCAGATCGCGGACCTCGCACGGACGTTTGAGAGACCGCTTCTGATAATTGAGGGGCATGACCTCTACGGGCAGAGGCAGATTCATCCGAATGCGGTGCGTGGTGCGCTCGCAACGATTGCAATTGACTTTGGCGTGCCCATCATCATGAGCGGGGGTGATAACGAGACCGCTGCGATGATTGCGGCAATCGCCAGAAGGGAGCAGCAGGACAATAAGCGTGAGGTTGCGCTGCACGGCACACGGTCGGCGATGATGCTTCCGGAGCAGCAGGAGTACGTCGTCTCCGCAATCTCAAATATCGGACCTGTTGTTGCAAGGAATCTGCTCAAGCATTTCGGAACGGTCGCGGCGGTGATGAGCGCGAGTAGAGAGGAGCTCCTGGAGGTGGAACTGGTCGGACCGAAGACTGCTGACCGGATACGAGAGGTCGTCTCAGGGGAGTACAAGGGGTGAAGGTGAATAGCTTCAAGAAGACCGCGTCCACGATGCTTGTGGACTTCAATTCGTTCTATTCTGGCACAGAGCGCACAGAGGTTACAGGGATGCTTTTTTGTACCCACAACATAGGGTGCTGAAAGGATGTGTATACCCCGTACTGAATTGGTCCCATTTTTGGGCACTGTCTGGAAATCCAGTGATTTCCGTCAATGGTCAGTTGGATGTACAACAACACAAAAGACGTGAAGACCG
>JAYEFS010000080.1:0-4950 GCA_034658695.1 Methanobacteriota archaeon
TTACAACCTCCGAAATAAAAACATTATATCGATTTATAGCCTTATGCCACCATTGTCGTGTAATCTCCTGATGAGCAAGGACTATGATATCCCGGCTAGGTCTGGAAGTGTAGTAGCTTACAACGGATGTGTCAAGGTATACCGATTCTTTCACATACCTATTTCACTCTTCTCCTGCATTATGTCTTTCGCCCTGCTCAAATCCCCTGCCGCCAGTCGCAATCTCGCCCGGACACTGCGCCCTGATCTGTCCGTGATCGGTCGCTCCTGCTGGTGCTTGTGTGACTCTGGCATCGCGGGGCGATTCCCGGGTTCGGATGCGGCGGCGGGGGTGATGGCGCTAACTGAGTCTGTTGAATAGAATGCTCACCGAACCGAGGTGGCCGGCTATAAGATGGTCATGGTGGCATAAGGCTACGTCGTTAGCTCCGTCCTGGTCAAAATCAGCTATAGTCAGTGCATCAGTTCCACCTGATGTGATGTAAGATTCTTGATATGAGAACGCGCCGTGTCCATCATTGAACAAAATGGTCAGTTCATTGGCATCGTCATTAGTCACTACCAAATCAAGACCGGTTACATTATCCATCTGCGCCGCTGCAACACGAAAGGGACCCGTTCCGCTGCCCAAAGTATAGTTGTATGCCTCCAGGAATGGTGGATACCCACCCCCTGAGTTCGGGTATATTCGCACAGCGCCACGGTCTTGCTGATTGCTAGGCAAGTAGGTGACAATGACATCCGGCAAACCATCTCCGGTCACGTCAGCAGCGGTCACATCTGTCTTGTGAATATTCAATGAGGACGCCCAAGGTAGGAGTACTACCTGCTGCACTCGGTCAAACTTGAAATTGCCTTTGTTGAGGAATACATCTATGTCTGTGGAACCCGTAGAAAAATCGTATTTAAATACGACAAGATCATCGAGTCCGTCGTCGTCCATGTCTGCCGAGGTTAATATTGGAAGGCCGATACCCAAAGGGAGGTTCGCATAAGACCCCATGCTACCATCTGCTGCTAAGGGATAAAGAATGAGATATGTGGAGGTTGGGGAACTTGCAACCACAGCCAAATCGAGGATATCGTCGCTATTCATATCCACAGCAGCCAGATCATACGGCCTTCCATTGAGAGTGATCGAGTTGCCTTCACCCCATCGACCATCAAGGACGACATTCAAACCTCCAGACGAGGGCATGCTTTGTCCATGAATATAGGCAATGTCCGTGTTGGGATTCGCAGCCAATTGATCTGCAAGGATTCGAAAGGGCTCCAGATTAATACCTTGGACGTGAGAGGGAGTTCTTGTGATGCCTTCGTTTGTACCGTTGAATACAGCCAAGGTATTGTCGCCCCAAATTCCTCTACTGATCACAGCCAAGTCCATCCATCCATCATCGTTGAAATCACCGCTGGCAATATCCTTAGGGATATTCTCCATGGGGAATTCGGAGCCACTTAGGAAAATCCGTACTGGCATGGGATATCTACCCGCTTCATTATAGTAGACGCTCAGGCGACTGTCGCCACTTGCCACCGTCAAGGCGTCCGGTATGTTGTCACCGTTGAGTTCAGCGAAGGCAAGATCGTGGAGATCTGCTCCTGCTGGATACCATATTGGATCAGAGAAGATACCGCTTCCACTGTTTAGGAAAAGGAACCACATGTCGGTCGGATGATCATCGGGGGGTGTTGACGGCTCTGGTGTAACCCCATCTGCAAACATTAAATTGATGCCGAGATCGAGATCTCCATCACTATCCACATCACACAATTTCACACCACCCATACACGAGTTCACACCATCTACCCCCCCATTCCCGCTCATAAATCCATAGACGAGTTCGCGTTTGGCGAAACCCTTGTTGTTCTCATTCCTAATGAGAATGGCAGAATGGCGCAAAACTGTAGCCACCACATCGCGGTCTCCATCGCCATCTAAGTCCTCGATCACAAGCTTTCCTTTGATTGGATCTTTAAACTCTGGAGGTTCTTCTGCAAGGGTAATCGGGTCCCAAAGTATGTGATCCGTCTGAAATGAACCAAAGGTACCGTCCCCCTGATTAAAGAGCGCAACAATATTTTCGGTCCAAAAGGTATCATATATGGTTCGTTGTATTGAGTTGAGAATGACTATATCCTCGTCTCCATCCCCATCGATATCTCCGCACGTACAGTCCGAAAGCTTAATAATACTTTGTTGATCTGGCTTACCATCTCCATCCACATCCCGCCACATTGCTTCTGTCTCGTAGCTTCCATGCGGCGAAAAGGACCCTGCACCATCGTTTAAGTAGATGTGTACAACGGGATTGGCATCATCATCACCGATCAATAGATCCGGGCCATTGACCCCATCTAGGTCACCGACACACATCGTGCTGCCAGAGAAGGGTAAGGACTGGACGTCTTGGCTAAAAGAAAATGATTCTGTCTGTGTAAGGGTGAGCAATTCGCCGCCCTGACTTTCGTGATATGCCCCGAGGAGATCCATGCGACCATCTCGGTTTATGTCCGCCTGGACGATCTGAGTGGCTGGGGGCAGGGGCAGTTGCTGGATAACCTTATGAAAAATGAGTTTTCCATCTCCGGAATTTTCGAACATCTGCAGATAAGGAACTAGTGACGGAACAAAAACTCCTTTGACGGCAACATCCTGATCGCCATCACCATCCAAATCCATAGGAAGTACTTGAGTTGGATATGGTCCAGTCTCAAAGTTCAGCGGAGCGTTTAAATGCAGGGGTGCGGTGGCAAATCCCGGGGAGGGGACTGTGGTCGTCATCATCATCAGCGCGTCGAGAGATGTTACACGCCCATCGCCATTGACATCCATGGCGTCATCGTGCGGGCGGCTGCCGACCGCAATCTCGAGCGCGATCACGGCATTCACAGTGGTGAACGCAGGCGGTGTCGCTTCTACCACATTCCATATCCATGTCTGCATAGCGGTTCCATTTGCATTGCTTGCCACAGCAGAGACATTCCACACACCCAATTCTGCACTCGTGTCCGTGTAGCTTGCTTCAGTCACGCTTGTGTCGGTCTGAACCTGTGTGCCGTTGATGTACCAGTTCACGTTCACGGTCAGGCTCACCACGATGTTGAACGTTCTTGAATTGCCCTTCGTATCACGGACCGGTGAAGGTGGTGCGAATGAGATAATGTTTGGAGGGGCGATACCGCAATCGAGTGCATCGAATGCAGCAAGTGCATCAGCCCTGCCATAGCCATAAACATTATCATATCCTGCACTACCCAGGTCAATTGCCGTATCGCACAACATGGTACGGATTTCATCACCGGTTTTGGAGGGGCATGCACCCCAAAGCTGAGCTGCAATGGCAGCAATGTGTGGTGCCGCCGCGCTGGTCCCGTAAAAAGGATCGTCGAAACCACCTGCGCCTGTTACATGTACCCCATCAATTCCGCAGATGTCAGGTTTGGGTCGGCTTACCTGCGAAGGATACGTGATTGTTACAGGACCTTGACCGGAGAAAGGCTCGATATCGTCGTTGCCAAGGTCGTTGGCGTCAATCGCCCCCACTGCAATAACGCCGGGTACAGCGGGATGACCAAAGATCGAATCGGCGGGGTTGATGTTGTCGGCGTAAACATACGCTCCGTCCGGATATATGAAAACCTCGAGCGTTCTCTTTGCTGCTGTGCCATTGTGGTTGGAGACTACAACGACCGCCTCACAAACGGAACTACCACTGCAATCGCAAGATATAAACTCGATGGGATCGTCATCACCATCCTGAGTATTCACGCTGTATGCCCGTATTTCTCCGGTGTTGTAGTCGCATAGATACAGATCGTAGTCGCTACCTGATGCGCCAAACTTATCATTCCATTGAAGAACAATTGTTGCTGAGCTGCCAGGGTCAAAATCAATATACCAGACTTTGTCGTGAAAATTATAACCGTCATCAGAATAATCGCCCTGGTAATGTTCTTGACCTGCATTGCTGGCTGCAGAAACATATATAATATCGTTGCTGGCAAGCACCGAGGACAAGTGTGAAGCGATTATACCATCTTCAAAAAAAGGTTCACATGGCCAGCAAACATCATCGCAGATGATGTTGCACCCCTCATCCACAAGCGCATCAATCGTACCGTTGAATGCGAGTATGTCGTCACCTCCGTTATGGAAATAGAGGTCTGCGTCCGGCACTATGTCGTGAACGATTTCGAGCATGGCAGTCCCTTCGTCACCGCCGATTTTGTCGCTCAGTATGGTCAGGTCGGCAGGCAGGTCACCAGAGTTCCGTGCATCCGTCCAATGGTTCACACCATCCGCGATGATCCCGACCTTAACACCTGAACCGCTCTGGGAGTATGTTGTGCGCACGTCACAAGTGCGATGAATCGCATCTCCTTCGGTGATGACTGCGCCTGCCCTCACCAGCGGCGGCATAACCGTCCGTATGGTTCGCACCCCTTCCTGCGACGCCAGAGTTTCCAGATCGTTCACTTCCACCCACGCAACAGCAAGGTGACTTTCCTTATCCCTGTTGGTTACTTCCCACACATAAGGCTCAATAGTTTGTGTTTCTGCATGCGGCTTAAGATAGATATAGACGTAAACCATATCCCCCGCCATCCTGCCGTCACGTGATAGAGATATAGAACTTGCCGGGCGAAACTGCCTCAAACGCTTCATCTGCATCTCAAGAGTTTTCCTGTCCTGCCCATGTGGGAGAAAGCTGCTGTCGAGTAACTGAAGAAGATCGGTGCTGAGTTTCTTTTGCGCGCCTGTGAGGTTTGATTTAACCTTTCCGATTTGCCAGATGCTTTTTGTTTTGTAAGATGAGATGTTAGGAAGCGTAATTAAATTAAGGTATCAAGTCATGCAATGCGCGGACTGATCGTGTAGTTCCACTCTCCATGAAATTTATCTTTTGTAATATTGACCAGTTCCATCTCTTCATCTGGCACCTTGAT
>JAYEFS010000081.1:0-4946 GCA_034658695.1 Methanobacteriota archaeon
GTGCAAGAAAAACCAGTAGCAATCGGTTCAATCCAATTGGAAAGATGCTTTCGCTCCAGTACTAAAATGAAACAAAAATGGGACCAATTCAGTACGGGGTATACACATCCTTTCATCACCCTAGTTTTAACCTACACGAAGCGTACGTGCTCAATAACGTGTGGATAAAATCAGTGGGATCAGCGTTAATCTGTGGCTAAAAAACCATTGCCAGCCACAGATTTACACCGATTGAGGGTTCTGTTTGCCATAAGTTATTGAGCATATTTCACGAAGTTACAACCTGATTACCCCTGACGGATCATCGAGACTGATTAACAGCATGAGATAGTCCTTGAGATGCCTTGTTATCAGGAAATTGTGCCTGACATGCTCCCTGCCGTTCTCCCCGATCGTTCTGGCAAGCTCCGGATTCTTGAGGAGGTTCGCAATCTTGTATGCTGCGCCCGCTGACGAATGTACAAGGTAGCCTGTGACGCCGTTGATGATCTGCAGCGGAATTCCGCCGGTTGCACCGCCGATCACTGGTTTTCCTTTCCAGAGCCCTTCAGCGACAACGAGCCCGAAGCCCTCCTTGAGCGATTTTTGCATAATAACGGTCGATGCGCGCTGAAACGCGTTGATCTCGATGTCCTTAAACGGTGGTGATCCGAGCAGCACATGAATATCCTCGTCGCCCTCCGCCTTCTTCATGACTTCGCGATAAACTTCCATTCCTTCGGGGTCATCCGCTGCGACTCCGCCGGCAAGGATCAATTGACAGTCTATCCGCTTCTTCACCCGTTTGTAGGCGTCTATAACTCCCGGAAGGTCTTTCAATCGATCGAATCTCGATACCTGTGTTATGATCGGCTTATCCTGGGTTATCCCGTATTTGTCAAGGACGGAGTCGATCTCGCCCTGTGAGAGTTCGATGTTCTTGTCGCTCAACGGGTCGATCGATGGGGGCACAAGAAATTGCCTGATCCCGAGATCAGGTCTGGTAAAGAGCGGCGTCGAAAAGACCGATGCGTCGTATTTTGAGACCGGATCGCGCAGAAAGTTCCAGACAAGCGGATCAGGGTTCGAAACATCGATGTGACACCTCCAGACCCATTTACCCCTCTTTTTTACATCGATCAGTGCGGCTGGCTGCGGATCGTGTATGATCATGTAGTCGCTATCAAGCTCCATCTCTTCTGCGTTGATCTTATTCCAGCGCAGAAACGTCTCAAACATCTCTTTTCTTGTGGTCAGTTCGTTGATCTGATTTTCGATATTATCCATCACGCTGACATCGGTGTGCTCCACAGGGACCGCTATGGAATCCTCTGCCCTGCCATGAAGCGCGTTGTGAAAACCTTTCGTGACTGAGAAGAAGTCATCGTCCCCTCTTATCACGTTCCATTCGGTTTCGATGTCCAACCCCTTGAACAATGGGATCATGCTGCTCAGAATCTCCGCAACGCCCCCGCCAGAGTATGTGGCGTTGATGTGTTGCACCGTACCCGGGATGTGTTCGGCAAGCGTTTCAAGGTCTTCTAAGAGTGATCTCCCAACGATGTCCTCATAATCCCAGACCGATTTTTTCTCGTTCATAGGTGCTCCCAGAAATATTCTTCGAGGATCTTCACGATCTCAAGTTTCATGGCATGCAGGTTTGCAAATCCGTAAGGATACAGATTGTCCAGTTTTCCCATCAGTTCCTGGCTGTCCTCCTTGAGTACCCAGTCAGATAATGCCTTATAATGCATTCCGCCAAGCAGCCTGCTTGCGATAAAATAATAGAATATCGAATCCAGATCATCAGATTCCTTAATTATTTCCAGCATATCATTCAAGTTTCTTGCCACAGTTTTTGTTGGAAAGACGACACTTATGCACCTGACAAAGTGAAATTCCTGGCCGATTCTTGCCCTGCCACTCACATCATACATTGCCATGTAATCCTCAATTGTCTTGATGATCTTCTGTCGAAGCGATTCCGGATCGTTGAGTTCACGCAGGTCAAGGTCGGAAAGCCGTTCGGCAAGCGCAGGTTCGTGCAGCACATCAGCAATCCAGTATGCAAAGTCGTTTGGGTACTCCGGTGGGAGAAAATGGTAATCCAGGAGTGCATGGTATATGTGGTTGAAGATTGCGCTATCATCGACATCCTTTATGACCCCAACAAGCTCCGGAAGATCTCTCGCCTTCAGTCCTGTAAGCTCAAACTGATATCGCGCCTTGTAGAATGTGAAGTCTGCCATATGTGCCCCTCTCTTAATGTTTAAATCCGGTTATAACATCACTGAAGATATCACATACTAATCTTACACCTTCTTCTATATAACATTGTCTTGCAGTTTCATAACCTCTTTTGCCCATCTCTCTGGCATCGTCCGGACTGGCTAACAGAGTGTTGATCTTCTCTGCCAGTTCATCGGCATTTCCTGACTCAAATGTGTACCCATTGAGTCCATCTATTGTCAGTTCCGAGACGCCGGCACCATCGCTCACGATTACTGGTTTCTCGTACATCCACGCCTCCACAACGACGAGACCGAAGCCCTCTGTGCGGGACGGGAAGAGCATCGCATCACACCGGCGGTACGCTGCTTTCAGCAAATTATCTGCCATATATCCTGTGAATATGACTCTACCGGAAACACCCATCTCTCCTGCAAGTTTCTTCAGGTACCTGTTCCACGCGCTCCCCTTCGGATGAGCCAGACCGCCTCTCTCGCTGCTCGTGAAACTGCCGTTTCCTATGAGTACCAGTTTTGCATGAGGCACCTTCGCAAGCGCCCTGATTGCAATATCCTGCCCTTTGATCTCGTCCATCCGCGCAACCACCAGGAGCACGAGGTCATCATCGGTTACACCGGACCTGCTGCAGAACTCACGCGACTCCGACTCGGTCGGCTCGGTCCATCTGCGCTGATCGATGTAGGGGTATGTCTGGTATGCCCTGCCCTGATAGCCTGCACGTATCAGCCCCTCAAGGTCGCGCTTGCAACTGACAACGACCCCGTCAAAGGACTCGATGCACCTCACAATGAACCGCCTGATATAACTCGATGTGTTCTCCAGATCGAACGGGATGTGCCATCTGAAGACCGTTGGCGCTGCGAGACCGATCATGTTTCCGACGAGAAGCTGCTGGAAGTCGTGGATGTAGAATATATCGACCGGGAGCAGTTCAAACATCTTGTCAGCACAGAGCCAGTTGTATCGTGCATAAGCCGAGAACTCGCCTGCGCCGATCGGTTTACGGTCGATGTTATGAATCTCCGCCCATATCCGCTCCTTGAATCGAGCATACGGCGCGATGTACTTGTGCTCAAGCATGATATTGTGAACAAGAATGTTGTCGACAAGCACGCGCTCGGGACCCATCATGTTCAGTGATACCCAGTGCGCAGTATCCACATGACCACCCTCGACTAACAGCCTCTGCAACGGGTACACCATCTTCGGGACTCCTCCCGGAGCAAAATCGTAATCCTCCCCGACTTCAAGGCAGTTGAATGGCACAGGATCCGGAAGTGTGCCATATTTGTCAAGTAACTCGCTGTAATCGAGTTTGAATCTGATCAGAGGTGTCTGCGTAACTATACAGGTTGTTATTTTAGCCATGTCAATACGGATTCCTTTGCGTTATCCCCGGTTGGCAACTACTCTGTCATTCCTGTTTGCGTTGGTATGTATAAATGTATGCAATCAACCGCAACTTAATTGAGCCTGCACGCACAAAGGATCCGCTGGTGAACCGATTGACAAAGATCGTTGTTACAGGTGGTGCAGGGTTTATAGGCTCCAATCTTTCCGAAGAGCTGTCAAAAGAGCACGAGGTGGTCATAATTGATGATCTCTCCACAGGGCGGGAGAGTAACATCGAAAATCCGGATGTGGAACTTGTGCGGGGAAGTATCACTGACCTGAATCTTCTGAAGAAGCATTTCAGGGATGCCGAGTACGTTTTCCATCTGGCGGCGCTTCCGAGTGTTCAGCAGAGCGTGGAGGATCCGATAAGGGCGGACAAAGTGAACACCGGCGGAACATTGAACGTGCTCGTTGCTGCGAGGGACATGGGCGCAACAAAAGTGATCTGTTCCTCTTCGTGTGCTGTTTACGGAGATTCGCCCAGACTTCCGAAGAGAGAGGATATGAAGCCGAATCCGAAGTCGCCTTACGCTGTTGAGAAACTTGCTGGCGAGTATTACTGCAAGGTCTTCAGCGATATCTACGGTCTGAAGACTGTCGCTCTCAGGTATTTCAATGTTTATGGCCCCAGACAGGACCCGTCATCCGATTACGCCGCTGTGATCCCGAACTTTGTGAACCGGGTTCTGGCTGGCGAGCCACCGGTCATACACGGCGACGGCGAGCAGACCCGGGACTTCGTCTTTGTGCGTGATGTGGTGCGTGCAAACGTGATTGCGATGGAGACTGATGCGTCAGGGGTCTTCAATGTAGGAACCGGGACGCAGATCAGTGTCAACAATCTTGCAGAGACGATTATTGCGGTCATCGGGAACCGGGTGGATTGCATCCATACAGACTCAAGAGCAGGGGATGTGAGGGATTCGTTCGGGGATATCTCGCTTGCCGCAGGAAAAGGGTTTGCGCCGGAATACGGCATGAAAGAGGGGCTGACGGAGACGATTGAGTGGTTCAGGAAAGGGGGCTGAGCGGTTTCGGGTTGTCAGTTACCACGCCGTTGGCTTGAAGCTCTCATCGTTTAATATCGCAACAGTATCCCCGCTCTGCCCGATCACGAACAATCCCTGGCGGTCTGCAAATTTATCGACATTCTCATTGATCACAATTCCTGCCACCGCTCCCACTATCTTTCGATCGCTGTATTCGGGGAAGAAACGCTTGAACACATCCATTCGTCCGATGTGTCCCCGGATATCGTCGACACCAAGTGTGCTCTTTGCCTCAATTAAGACAACATACTCGCTGTTCACCCCGAGTATGTC
>JAYEFS010000082.1:0-4944 GCA_034658695.1 Methanobacteriota archaeon
CTCCAAGTTCCAGTACAACAATCCGCTTGTTGGTGAGGCGAATCTCAATCTCGATCCGAGAAGCACAATCACAATTTCTATGATTCCGGAGGGTGGTGCTGGAACTACAGTTGACTTTGTGACTCCATCATCGTTTGGAACACATGTAAGCGTAGACGTGTACCCATGAGGTGAACAACCATGAAAAGAAACAATATAACACAGAACCGCAGTGCTCAGGTGGGCATCGGCACCCTGATCATCTTTATTGCGATGGTTCTTGTCGCTGCTGTTGCAGCAGCAGTTCTAATACAGACATCAGGAGTTCTGCAACAGAAAGCCCAGACCACGGGAAAGGAGGCAACAAAGGAGGTCTCCTCAAACATCGATATCGACTCGATTGAAGGCTGGAGAGGCGGAAGCAATTCGTCCGCATCCGACTGGGACACATACTCAGCTGAGATATACCGGCTGGATATGCGCTGCTCGCTAAAGGTGGGAAGCGAGCCAGTTGACATGAATCAGGTGGTACTAACCATAACTGATGGTACGACGACAAACGATCTCCGCTACATCTACGGCGAAGTCAACACAACAGACGGCGACGATGCTCCGAGGATCGGTGGCGACGCGAACAATATCAGTACCTACTACCGGCTCGAGGTTCGGAATGGAACCGCTGATGGTGAAGAGACATTGTATTACTTCATAAAGGCGTATCCTGATGCGCATGAGGATGGTAATGTGATCTATTCGGAGACTGGTACCTCTGATGCCAACCGTATCGGAAACACGAGCAGTTCCACATACTTCGGTCGCTGCGACAAGTTCTACGTAATCGAGGAGATCAGGGATGAGGACAAGTCATACACCGGCGACAACCCGGTGATGAACACAGGAGACCTTGTGAAGGTAATGCTCCTGGTAGGACCAAATGACCTGGACACTGATATCAGTTCAGCATGGACCCGGGATCCCGCAAACAACGAGACTCTTGGTGAGTCCTCCCTGAGCGTCATGCCACGAACCACGGTCACGATCGGCATGATTCCGGAGGGTGGTGCGGGAACCACGGTTGACTTTGCGACTCCGTCGTCATTCGGAACACATGCAAGCGTGGATCTGTATCCGTGATCTGATATGACCTCCATGAACTTGATCAGGGATCGCCGTGCACAGGTGGGAATCGGCACCCTGATCATTTTTATTGCCATGGTTCTTGTCGCTGCTGTTGCAGCAGCAGTTCTGATACAGACATCAGGAGTTTTGCAGCAGAAAGCACAGACCACAGGAAAGGAGGCAACAAAAGAGGTGTCGTCGAATATTGACATCGATTCGATTGAGGGTGCACGCAGCGGCACAAATTCTTCGGGCGGCGACGATGACACGTTCTCTGATACGGTCGACCGGCTCGACCTGCGCTGTTCCTTGAAGGTGGGAAGCGAACCTGTCGATCTGAATCAGGTCGTAATCACGATAACCGATGGAACCAGTGTGCATGATCTAATGTACATCGCGGGGACTCTCGACACCAATGCCACCGATGTGAGCGATGGTACGTTTTCAAGCACGTCGTCCGACCGTCTCACCACATACCGGCTACTTGTTGAGAGCCTCGCAAAGATACAGGTGCCGTACCCGGACGCGACAATCGGCACTAATGCCACCTACGTGAACAGGACCAGCGCAGGAACAGTTCACCTCGGGTACAACGCAACCAAGGCAATCACAGGCGATTATTCTGACAAGTACTTCATGCGTGCGGATATGTTCTTTATCGCTGAGGAGATCCGGGATGAGGATGGCTCATTTAGCCTGGATACTCCGATCATGAACAAAGGCGATCTCGTGAAGATCATGATACTGACCGCGCCGAGCGACACATGCTCGGATGTGGCGACACTCGCTGATCACAAGAATGTCGATCCCAGGCTCGGGGAGGCAGCCCTGACAATTGACCCGAGAGCTGCGATCAGCATCAATATCCTGCCAGAGGCTGGCGCAAGTACGACTGTCGAGTTCACTGCACCGTCGTCGTTTGGGACGAAGCTGAATATCGGGTTGTATCCATGATGTCTGTGATATTTTCGTGGTTTTTTAATTTCTTCTGGATGGATGGGTTATTACAAAGGAGATTAACCACAGAGGACACGGAGGACACAGAGAGTTGCTTTTTCTCTGCGTCCTCTGTGCTCTCTGCGGTTTTCCAAAACTCACTCAGGAAGATGATAAAAGATCCCCTCTTTTCGATTCTGGTTAGCCGCAGATACACGCAGATACACGCAGAAGCCGGATCAATGAATCCGCGGCAATCAGCGTCAATCAGCGGTTCACAATTGCCCGGTTCCGGGACGAAGAGATTACCAACCCTTCCTGTTGTGCGGTCATTGCCGCTGCTACTGCTACTGCTCGCGCTACTGCTCGCATCCGGGACCGCATCAGCAGGCATTGTCTACACGGACCATATCGACGTCGGCGCGGACTCAATCGTTGCCAGGATCAGCGAGACCTACACCGGAAACGATGCCGAGATCGTTGAAAGGGAGATCGCCCGCGATCGTTCTGCGTACATAGAGCGGGCAGAGGAGACTCTTCTCACATGGAGCACTTCGTACATCGTCGTTGATTGCGATTCCTCACTTCTCGAGATGCAACATGTTGATGTGAATGTTACGAACGTCTCTGGAACGTTTCTGATCAACAGCACGCTGGAATACGGAGTTGCAGCACCGCTTGACCATGGTGAGCACGAAATCTGGATTCAGGGACACCCCGGAATCATCTCCCGGACGATCACTCTCCCTGCGAACGTGGAGATTGCGTCGGTTGCCGGAATCAGGGACCCTTCCGAGATTGAAGTGAATGGTCACGCCACAGTCACCGGTGCAAGCGCCACACGCAAGTTTTTGAACGGCACCCAAACCACGTTTGAGTACGCAACCGCCGTCGAGATTCGCAAAAAACCGATCTACACGCACCCTATGTCACTGCCGCTGATCGTCTCAGTCGAGTTTGTCCTGCTCGGGGCATGGTTGTGGATGCGCAAGAAGAACCGGTGAACTCGTAATCATCATCCACCACGTCTATTGGATGTTTGAATATCTTCTTTTGAATGACGCCCAGAGAAAACTCCATTTCATGGATAAAGGTACGACAGATCGCTTAGAAACCGGTTTGGAATCTATAAATACAGCGGGGCGCAGTCGGTATAATCAGTTCATTGATGGAGGGGGCTATTGCGTTAAGTCAGTTAGAGGGGGCAGACACAACCCGAAAAATCGCAAAGGAAATATTACGATTGAAGAGAAAGCCTGAAAACTATTCTGAGCACATGATTGTCAATAGTTATGAAACCATGCGAAAAATGACAAAAATGAAAGATGTGACACTGACACCTGAAACAATTCTTGAATTGCATAAAAATATTACGAAGGACACACTCGAAGATAAAAACGATGAAGGTCGCTTCAGGGATAGCAACGAAATTGTTGTCGGAGACCCACTGGCATACGGGAAGATTTACTATACCCCTCCGGATTATAAAAGAATAAATAGTTTGATGGAAGAGTTTTGTAAATTCGCAAGTAATGATTGTGGGGAGTTTATCCACCCTGCGATCAAGGGGATCTTTCTTCACTTTCTTATTGGTTATATTCATCCGTTCAATGATTGTAACGGAAGAACAGCGAGAACGATCTTTTACTGGTACATGCTATCAAGAGGGTACTGGTTATTCGAATATATGTCGATTTATAGGATCATTTTACGATCGAAAACAAAATATGGGCTGGCATATCTTTACACTGAGACGGATGAGACTGATCTCACATATTTTATCAATTACAATTTGAATGCGATTGAGGAAGCACTTTATGATATGGAAGATTATATTAATAAAAAACAAAAAGAATATTCAGAAGCACTTAACTTAATTCAAGGCATTAGAGACATAAATTTACGTCAGGCAGAGATACTTAAAGGTTTTATGAGGAATCCAGAGAAACGTTTCATCATCAATGAGATAATGACAATATATAATGTATACTTCACACCGCCACAACTTGAGCTTTTTCAAATCTCTGAAACCGTAGTGTGAGCAAGGCGCTAAGTCCTTGTTTGTGGGTTGTATCAGTTTAGTTCTGCCAATAAAAAAGCGCAGTTTATGCCGGTGCTGAGTATAGCTTATGATACGGCACGTAATGATCTCTTGCATTTGACTGAGTTGGGATATTTAGAAAAAATCAAAATTAAAAATAAATTCATTTTTGAATTATCAAAACATGACATCAGCAGATAATTTACTGAGTATTACTATTTTGTGAATTATGTTATATGATATTTAAACTGCATGAGTGTACGCCAAGCCCGTTCGGATCCCGAACCAAATCACATTTATCCGGATAGAGACAGATAACCCACTCATGTCCCTGCTACCACAAACCGACCTCGAAATCATCATGGTTATGTTTCAAATGAAAGTAGGACACTTTATATGTGAAGCAAAACTTATGTAAAACAACCCATATACAAAATAAGTGTCTAAAATGAAAAAAATTATTAATCTTGAAACGTAAAAAAGCAAAAGAACTGCACAAGAAAGGCTGGAGTAACCGTAAAATAGCACGCCATCTGCTGGTGAGCAAAGATAGTGTAGGTAAATGGGTGAGGGTGGTGGAAGGTATCGGGATTCATGTCTTCGCCGTACCTCTGATGCACATACGACGTTGTACGGTGTTGCCGTGATTGGTTTTGGGGGTCGATACAAGGGATTGCGACACGCCGTGGGATCTTCACTTTCACAGCGCTCTTGAGAAGGTTTTATGTGGGGTGGATTCCAAGGATCTGCGCATGGAGCAGAGAGAACTCCGCCATGATCGACATACAGTTTCGCTGCTAACTGATCACATGGTGATCACGCCAAAGTATCGTGAAAAGATTCTGGTCGGAGATGTCGCGCTCGCTGTC
>JAYEFS010000083.1:0-4938 GCA_034658695.1 Methanobacteriota archaeon
ATCTGGTAAGACCGTACATGCGCAAGGAAATGGTGCGCTATGATGCCAAAAGATCGGAAATTCTGGAGGAGTTTGTAGACTTGCTCGAAGACGGGTGCTCAGTCGAAGACTGGCTTTTCAAACTTGGCTTTTCCAACGCCATAATGACGCCATAGATCTGAATGGTGATGGTCAAATCACTCCCACAGACGCCGCAATCGCACTCGAGATCGCGGCAGGCAGTCGCCCGTTCGATTCCGCCGCGGACGTTAGCGGTGACGGCAGCGTGACATCGCTTGATGCACTCATGATCCTCAGGGCTGCGGCTGGGTCTATCGATATATGCTGACGTGGGCTGCGGCGGCGGTGCTGGCGGTGCTTGTGCGCCGCCGGTCTATTTTTTGCCCAGATTCTGGTGAGTACATGCGTAGCCGGATGAAGAAAGCGAAAACATATCCCCTCACTTCCCTTTCCTCTCTATTTTTTGGCTTGCTGCTCATGACGCCGTTTGAGGTCAAAATCACACGAAAACTATTTGTGCGGTCAGCGAGCTATCATAACATAATGTAACCCTGTAAGGTCAGGTAAATCGAGGTTTGTCATGAAAACACGACATAAGACAAAATCGAACGACGGTGGTATGGCGTGAAACGAGCAGTGATCATCGCGAAAGGCGAGGTTCAGAGGGTTGGATACAGGGATACTGTGGAGAAGATCGCCCGTACGCTGAAGCTGATAGGTTTTGTCGAGAATTTGAAACCTTATGATGTCAGAATCGTTGCAGAGGGAGAACAAGACGCACTCGACGAGTTTATAACTCAGATCAGGATAGAGAAGCATCCGATAACTCCAATATCTGTTGAAGACCTCGATGTTGAGTTCGAGGCGGCGAGTCACGAATTCGAGTACTTCGAGATCAAGCGGGGCGACTGGCAGGATGAGCTCGGAGAGCGCCTGGATACAGCAGGTGCGCTTCTGTATCGGTCTGTGGAACTCGGGACACGATCTGTGGAACTTGGAGAGAAGTCGGTGACGATCGGGGAGAAGACGCTTGAGAAGCAGGATGAGCACACACAAATTCTCACAGAGTTTCGTGATCAGACACTTGAGAAGCAGGATCAGATGATTGACAAGCAGGATGGGCACACACAAATTCTCACAGAGTTCCGTGATCAGACGCTACAGGGATTCGTAACTCTGGACACGAAATATGGAAGAATATCTGATAATATGGAGCGGCTCATCGAGGAGATGCGAAACGAACGAGAGGAGACGCGTGAATCGATGGCGAAGCTGACAGATGCGATCATCGAACTCGCGAGATCCCGAGAACAGAAGTGATGATTTAGCCCAGCAATTCTCATTTTGAAAATTTTCTATGTCATCAACGACTTGAAACAGCAAAAAAAGATAAAATTACAATAGTTTTTCTTAAAAAACATGTTATTTTTGTACTTTATATCAAATTAATTATTTGCATAATATGCTGACAATATACACCAAACAAAATTTTACTCCATAATTAGAATTGCTGGATTTAGCCGGTGATCATCTCCAAGGTACTTTTTTTCGAGCTTCGGCTAACCTCCGAACCGGAGCCTTCGCCTCCAGAACTTATATATAAAATCACCGGGATGTCTGGAGACGGCGAGATGCACTCAGCCAGTTACGCAATGCAGAGCACCATCGGAGATACCGCGACCGAGACTGCAAGCGAGAATTACCGGCTCGAAGCAGGCTACTGGTAGGGTGATGAAAAGATGTGTATGCCCCAAAATGAATC
Source organism: Methanobacteriota archaeon (assembly GCA_034658695.1). Classification (GTDB taxonomy): domain Archaea; phylum Halobacteriota; class Methanosarcinia; order Methanosarcinales; family Methanogasteraceae; genus Methanogaster_C. Next base: position 1,763 of record JAYEFS010000083.1, read on the forward strand.
GGTCCCATTTTTGTTCCATTTTAGTATTGGAGCGAAAGCATCTTTTCAATTAGATTGAACTGATTGCTACTGGTTTTTCTTGCACCGTGAAAGAATTGGACTGATAGGTGGGGTTCATAATCGGACTAATGAAACTACTGCACCGAACTGATCCCGTTTTTGTTTCGTTCTGTACTTGATGCAAAGATCTTACAAAAGGTGATCACCTATCGATATTTGTGAAACACGCCGTATTCAGCACGCCACTTATCTATTGTCTATTGAGGACGGAGTGACAAAAAGGAACAAAAATGGCAAGGTTTTGGGATGTGGAACTCACCCGAATGTGGAAAGTTTTCATCACCCCAGGCTACTGGTATCGCGATGCGGTCGGCGAACCCGGGATCTGCGGCGACCTCGACCGCGATGGCGAGATCACGACCGCAGACGCCGCAACCACACTCGAGATCGCGGCAGGCAGCCGCCCGTGCGATGCCGCGACGCTTGTCGCCGCCGATGTGGATGGTGACGGTGTGGTCACCTCGCTCGACGCACTCATGATCCTCAAGGCTGCGGCGGGCGCAATCGATATCTGCTGACGTGGGCTGCGGCGGCAGTCTTCTTTTTTGATAGGGGTTTGTGGCGAGGGTTTTTCAACGGAGTTACTTTTGCAAAAATCCGATGAACACGGGCGGGCTTCATGCATGAGCGAAGATTTTTAAGCCCGGAGATCGATTTTTTACTGGTGATGTTTATTGCGGATAAAGGCAGTGTAAGAAGATAATATCTTGAAGCCACACCGGGTGCTACTCATAGAACCCGGTTATTAAATTCCGTGAAAAACCTCTCTGTTCTGCCTGTGAGTGTTGAAGCGGAAACATTGGCAGACGAGTATCTAAAGTATATAAAAATCCCTAAAGCAGACGCGATCCATATAGCGATCTCCACCGTGGAATGTGTTGACTGTCTTGTGACATGGAATATGGAACATATGGCAAAAGAACGCACACGGAGAATCGTGGACAATATCAATTTCATGTGCGAGTTTTCCAGACTCTATATCGTAACACCGAAGGATTTCTTTGATTGAAGAGGTGCAGATGATAACACTTGAAGAAAAGGAGCGAATGTGGTGAAAGAATTTCCATCCGACCCCATGTTGAGGGATATTCACTTTATCCGGGAGTTGATGGATATTATAGGTAAACGGGCGCAGGATGTCCCGAGTTACAGGGAGCGAGGTTTTATTGCGAGAAAGGAGTTTACAGAGTTGTTAAAGGCGCATCCGGAACTGGAAGACCCGCACTGATTGGATCTGGGACGGTTATCGTCCACTATCTCAATCAATCTATCGGAATTTTCGATCTCCTTTGCTACGTCTTCCATAGATGGAGCCTTAAGCGAAAGAACCGGATATACTCAATAGCGTGTGGCAAACAGATAACCCTCAATCTGTGTAATCTGTGTAAATCAGTGGCTGGCAAGGTTTTTTAGCCACAGATTAACGCTGATTCCACTGATTTTATCCACAAGTTATTGAGTATGTACAAAGAACCGGCGTATTCAACTTATCCATCTCTGGAAACAGTACTTCCGAAAGGGTGTAGTTCCGAATGGAAATTGTCATGCAAATGCGGTACATGAACGGTTTTCTTAGAGAACTAAGTGAGAATATACTAAATCATATCAAGATATTATCAGATTGGAGAACAAAAACCATTCGGGATTATGTGGAACTGTCTTTCATAGGTTTTTTCTCGTTCGGAAGTGGGGGGTTTTGGAAGTACTGGGAAATGGATAACTGATTGCCCGCATCGTTTCTGCCTCCATTACAGGTTACTCAATCATCTCTTCTTTTGGATTGGAGTCAAAAAATAGTAAAAAGCCACCATGCTCCAAGCAGTTCCCATTTGCGGCATGCATCGGTGAGATGCATTCAACGCAACCACCCAGAAGTCAAAAAAACACAGCCTACGCAGCAGCGGCGCAGACTGTGAAATCTATGTTCTATCCAAGTGTCTCACTGATATCACACAACAACCGTGCAACCAATCCAAATTGCAGGTATCTCATCCGCTGCCGTATCAGCAAGTGTCCCATCGGATATGTCCAAATTGCAGGTGTTCCCAGACGTGCCTGTCACCTCAAAACTGACCGTCGCCAGAGATCCGGTTCCGCTCACTCCGTCCGCGCCGGAGAGTTTGAAGAGCACTCTGATTGTGTCCGCGTCCATGAACTTCCAGTCAACGATTGGAATCTCGGTACCGCCGATCTCGCCGCTGGTTACATCGGTCACGTTCACAACGCCCGGATCGAACGTGAGATCGAACTGCCCACCATTCATGCCCACGATGTCCTCTACATCGACTGTCGCACTGAACGCGCTGGTTGTGACTTCTGGCGAATTGACCGCAACCGGTACTCCGATCGCTACCTCGCAACCGTACCAGAGCGCTGGCGTTTCGTTTGACATCGCATCGACGAGCATCCCGTCGGACAGATCCAGAACGCTGGTGTCCCCGGGCGCGCCCACAATCTCAAAGCTGATCGTGGCGATCTGCCCGGATCCGCTCACTCCGGTGGCGTCCGGGATGTTGAACAGTACGCGGATTGTGTCTGCACCTGTGAAATTCCACGAATCGATCGGAACTTCCGTGCCACCGATATCTCCTGCGCCAACCGCAGTCACGTTCACAACGCTCGAATCAAACGTGAGATCGAACTGCCCTGAATCAAGATCAATGACCTTACAAACGTCTATCGTAGCATCGAACGCGTCAGATGCGGTATCGGGCGCATCGACACAGACCTGCGCCTGCTGTGTCATCAATAGTACCATGAGCGCATCGACTGAGTTGGTCGTACCGTCATAATTCACGTCCGCGCTGTTCGGATCCGCAGCTATGCTTCCGGTCGCCATCTGCAGTACGAGCGCTGCGTCTGCGGTGGTAATTACACCATCGTTGTTCGCATCGCCGACTATCGCAAGGTCTGCTGATGCTGATGCGCTGAATATTGCAAGAACCATCAGCGCGCAATAGGTTAGATATTTCATCTTCATTGTTACATATCCTTTCGTTGTTATGTTGTACTTCCATATCGTTGTTGCAATAATAGCTACAACTTGTGACACAGATGAATACTATTTAAGGTTTTCGTATCATGAATACTGTGCGAGCATGCCGCGTCATGCGAGC
>JAYEFS010000084.1:0-4933 GCA_034658695.1 Methanobacteriota archaeon
CCATCCATGTCCTAGTTATATGTGGGGGAATGTATATAACTTCTATTCTGCACTCAGTTTTTTTGTAAGTTTTGATGAAAATTGCGGACTACATTTGTGTGAGGAAACTACCCTGGATTTTGGAAATGAGTATAGGATTGGTGGGGGTGTGAAGGAGTTCGAGGTGAGGCTATAGATAAGAGATGTAAGCGATGTTATGAGCCCTACCAGGTAACCGCCCTCTTCTTAATCTGCGAATAGCATAACGCGAACCATTGTAAGAGTCGTGAGCATAGATAAGCGAAAACGGACTGCCTTCGCTTATACCAAAAGGTGAGGAATCAGACTATAATGGCTGGATTAACATTATATGGAATGGACATACGGTTCTCGGCTTACAGATGGCTTCTAAGGTGTTTATAATTATCTGTGATGTAAAACTTGGTAAGCCCTATATGCTCCCGGAAAAGCCGGGTAGTGACCCTGTAAGGGCAAACAATGGCATATAGGGTATAGGATTCGGTAAAAAGCGAATGTCAATCTGTAATGGATCGAATAGAGGTTCAAAATTTGCCTTGACCAGAAATGGTGCTGACTTACCAAATTGGTGTTTCATTGTATGCAAGGAGGCAAACCTGTGACTGTAAGTAGTTCAATTACGCCATTAAAAGGCTATAGACTTACAGACATTTGATTTAAACCCAAGCGGACTGATATTAACTGTGTAAATGTTGAAGAACATGTTAACAGGCTGCAAACCAGAATTACAAAAGCAGTTAAGGAACGGAAATGGCATCTGGTTCGACGAAAAAAGCGACCGCTGAGTACTCCGACCATGACCGTTAGGACGATGCAAATGCTGCACGCCCTTTGGATTAACTTGGAAGGAGACTTCAAGGTCGCTTCGATGCCAGGATGCCGCAGAAACAAACAGCTGCCCAGGTACTGAAAGGGTTATGAAATGCTTGAGCGGTATGAAGGGCAACTGTCACGTACCGTTCTGAGATGAAAAAGGGCAAGTAATCACCAGTTTCTTAATCTGCGACTCCCAATATGCCTTTTTGCGGCATTTTGCCGTCTATATGCTTGATAGCACATACTCCTGCCTCTGTTAGGAGGGCAAGGAGGGCATATTGGGCCTCCCGAGTTCCCATAGTCACCATTTGGTACCATGCTGCGGTCTTGGACCCCGCTGGACGCACACCACCTCGCAATATCATATGACTCTCCCTGCTATTTCCAAGACCGGAGGTTTAGACTAACGGTGGTGTGAATGCAGCGTTTCCGTCCCACGAAAGACGTCGGCTTCCAGGATTAAAATTTCGGGGCTTATAACCAACACCCTTCGTTGCGGCATAGTATCCCATCCCCCTGCCTCACAACAGTCCGTTACCGGGCTGGGTGCGGGGTTCGGTTCTGAGGTGGTGGCTAGCCTTTCCTCTGGATTGTAACAGAGCTGTGCGAGTATGAATTTATCTCGGCACTCTCATGGTTTTTTCGCCTTAGCTAAACACATGCCCTTCAGAAAGACTGAGGATGAGTTTTACCATACTTTTGAAGTGGATACCTATCTGTCTTTGTCTGAAATCCCCTCAACCCGTTCCATATAGATAGTTTGCGACGGGAATGCGATCTCAACACCGAGTTCCTCGAGGAGGCGCATGATCTCAAGATTGAACTCCTCACGAACCGCAAGAAAATCGTCCCACACCGTCGTCTTTGTGAAGCAGTAGACAAAGATATCGAGCGAATATGCGCCGAACTCGGTGAAATGAACCATGTAGAACGTGTGATCGAAGCGAGAATTCTCTTTTATGATTTTCTTAATACCCTCGACCACCTCCTCCATCTGTTTCCTGCTTGTGCCGTACGAGACTCCAAGATTGAATTTTATCCTCCGTTTCTTCATTCGGGTGAAGTTTGTAATATCTGATTTGATGAACCTGCTGTTCGGAACGGTCACGAGAGCCTGATCGAACCTGCGTATACGTGTGGACCGCAAGCCCACATCCTCAACAGTTCCCTCCACTTCCCCGACCTTAATCCAGTCGCCGATATGAAAGGACCGGTCGGAGAAGACCGTGATCGATCCGAAGATGTTGCTCACAGTCTCCTGCGCTGCCAGAGCGAGCGCAAGCCCGCCGACGCCGAGACCAGCCAGAAGCGATGTGATGTTGTACTCAAGGTTATCCATCATGGCCAGGATCGTGATCGTCACCACAACGACCTTGAGACTCTTTATAAGAAGTGGCGCCAGTTGCTCATCGAGTTTCGTCTCTGTCTTACGTGTCACCTTATACAGCTGATAGGCAAAGACATTGATCAGGTTGAGCATGAGCAGGAGGAATACAAACGTGAATGCAAGCGTGAAGAAGAAATGACGGATCCATGCGATATCCAATATCCCCATTTGATCCGGAAGATGCAGCGAAGCGATGGCAGCATAGATTCCACAGACCAGGATCAGGTAGCCGAGAGGTGATTTGAATGCGACTACGAGCAGGTCATCAATCTCGGTCCTCGTCTTTTTGGCAAGCTCTGCCAGTTTTTTCTCGAAGATGTACAGGCTGAGTTTTCGCATGACCAGGGTGAGAAAGACGATTAGGAAGAAAACGATCACGCCATCTGGTGAAACGCCGAAGGAATACAGATCGACCAAGTTTCTGATGTTTTCAAGCACAGTATCTCATCTATTGTTGGTGATATATGAATTTTTTCACATATCCGTGAGTATGATCACGTTTCCCCTGCCCTTCTTCACCTTCCTGACCAGCCCCCTATCCGTGAGATCGGTTACCATCAGGCTCACCTTCGCTTCCGAGCAGCTCAACCGCGTCCTCAGGTCTTTCTGGGTGATTCTGCCGCCGCTTCCCCTGACAATTGAGATTACCTCCTGCAGATCGGAGGGGAGCTCGGACGGCTCTGGTGATTCCGGAGGTTCCCGGAGTTCTGGTGGGGGCAGAGGTTCGAAAACATCGTCCGGGGTGTTGTACCCAACATCACCCACCTCAGCAGCAACCCCAACACCACGTTCGGAACCCGGTTCCCCACTGTTACTTCTCTTCCGCAAAAATACAGCATATCCGGCGATTGCGATTACGATTGCGAGAATGGCAATTACATATAGAAACACCGGAGATGCGCCACCATCTGCTGTTTCATCCGGTTTTTCGTAATAGTACAGCTCTTCGCTTATGTTTATCTCCTCGTAGAGAAACTCTTCCTCGATTGGTGGAAACATCAGGAGATCGAGCACAAATTCACCATCTGTGAGGATCGTTATGTTCTCTTCGGCGCAATACTCGAGCACGTTGCCCTGATAATACTCAGCACGGATGGTGTACCCCCCTTCCGGAAGATCGAAGGAGTAGTTGCCAGAAGACGCCACCAGAAACTGCGGCGGCGTCGAATTCACCTCGAGAAGTACGTTCTCGAGTGCCTCAAACGTTGACCACTCATAAGCGGTCCCGTGCACAACAGCGCAGGATGCATACGATGCAGAGACCGCCAGTGTCACGATTGCGATGAGTGTCAGATATGCCCGGGGCATCGGCATTGGATCAGAACGTGCTCAATTTCCCCTGCGTGACCAGTTCAGTGATGTCGGTGATGTTCTCGAGCGATCGGTCGATTATTGCTGCAACCTCTGCTGTTATGGTATTCATATTCGCCCCATCCGCTGAAACGATCTGCGCATCCGCAACGAGCGGCTGGTCGATCGGCTTTCCGATCTCTGATAGGATGCGGATGTAGATCTCCTCGATTCCATCCACGCTTTCTGCCGCTTCGGATGCGATCTTGTTGGAGAGTAAGTTGTAGATCTTGCCGACGTGGTTGATCGGGTTCTTGCCGCTTGTTGCCTCCATACTCATAGGTCTGTTCGGCGTGATCAAGCCGTTGCACCGGTTGCCACGTCCGACCGATCCATCATCACCCATCTCTGCTGATGTGCCTGTGACGGTCATGAAGACCGATTTGCTGTCGAGGTCGTCTGCGGCGTTTATGAGCACATTAACCTCCCGATCCGTGTATTCGCAGGCGAGATCTGCCATGCGATCGCGTAATCCCCCGGTTATGCTGATGTAATGATCCAGATCGTCGATATGCCGCCCGACCATGGCGCATGCGATGACAAGCGTGATCTTATCCCCATCACGCATCCCCATCACCTTGGTGTCCTCCCCGATCGCAGGAATCTTCGTCCTGAGGTTCATCAGTTCGTGCTCGGCATGGTATACGATCCGTTCAGTCTCGGAGAACGGCGCAAACCCGACGCCAAAGGACGTGTCGTTTGCTCCGGGAATCGTTCGATGGAAGACGTCTCTCAGATCGGACGATCCCTCCCCGAGCTTGCAATCGAGTATCACATTGCGCTTCACATCCAGATTCAGGACGGTCTCTTCAAGATATTCACGAGCCGCCTGCAGCGCAGTGGTATCGGTCGGGATGTGCATACCATCAAACTCCTTTGTGGCTCTGCCGACCAGCAGTATGTAGATCGGCGAGACGACCTCGCCCCCGCCGAACGCCGGGTATGATCTACCAGCAACGATCTGCGTTTCATCAGTATTGTGATGCAGAACCACTCCGCAGCGATCAACGTACTCCCTGCAGAGCGCCTGGCTGACCGCCTCTGCAAGCCCGTCCGCGATGCTGTCCGGATGTCCGATGCCCTTCCGCTCCACAAGTTCGATCTCCTGCTTCTCAAGCGGCATCTGTCTGCTCAATTCGACCTTGATATTTCGTGCCATGAGTAGTACCTCTGTGATCAAACGTAATTTGTGTGCGCTGGTGATATAAGATATTGGCTATCGGCTATTGGCTATTGGCTGGGGTGATGAAAACTCTCCATATTCGGGTGAGTTCCACATCCCAAAACCTTGCCATTTTTGTTCCTTTTTGTCACCCCGTCCTCAATGGACAATAGATAAGTGGCGCGCTGAATACGGCGCGT
>JAYEFS010000085.1:0-4887 GCA_034658695.1 Methanobacteriota archaeon
CAAGGTCGCAAAGGTGAGAGAGACGCAAAGTTGAGAGAGATACGCCCGCGTTTTTTCACATACGCGAGGGAACTACCGTTAACGACCACAGAAAACGTCAGAACAGCCAAAATCTTACAAAAGGTGACCACCTATCGATATGTGGCGGTGCGAAGTATGCCGTATACAACCGAATCTGGCTACTACGACGCCGCAACTTCTTGCACATTCGGAAGAGCCCGTATATCAGCGATCAACGGATGATCCCATCCGCATACAACCGTAAACTCCGCATCTGAATTGAGTTCAATCAACCGGAGCACATTTTGGAGCGCAGACTCGATCGCATCGTGATCCGGAAACTTCGAGACCTCCGCGTTGAACGGATACGTCTCGCCGAGTTCCACAGGATACGCACCGAACGGCGGTTTAAGATTGAGAACATGATCGAACTCATCCTCCCTCTTGACCTTCCGCGTGCGGATGAGTACAGTTCCGTACAGATCGAACCGGTCAAGCCGACTTCCGAACCTCACAACCTCTGAACGGCGTGATGATTCGCTTCCGCAGTAGAAGAACGTCGATTTCCGGACCGGGTCGAGCGTCTCGATCCAGTCAGCGTGGCTAACCGCACGCCTCAGCCCATCGAGCAGCCTCGGATGCGACCTGCATCTGCGCTCAACGAGTTCCCAGAGGTTTCCTTCGATTATGCACTGCTTTATTGTGTTGATCTCTGCGTACGTTGCGTAAAGATTGTGTTTTGCAAGTGGAATTATGTTACCGTTAGCAAACTCGCCTTTCAACTCGTCTGCGGTGTATGACGTGCAGATCGGGCATGAGCACGGGAGATGCTGGAGCGTGTCCAGATGATACGTCCCGCTGGCGGTTAGATATCGCCCATCCCTTGCGTAGAGTGCATAAGCTGCCGAATCGAAGAGATCGCATCCGAGCGCAACGGCAAGCGCAAACATCGCCGGATGTCCCGCACCAAAGAGGTGGACTGGTGCAGCCGGTGGAAGTCCTTTCTTTGCTGTGACGATCACATCCACCATCTCTGCGAACCGGTAACTCGTGAGCAGCGGCACAACCGCACCGATGGGGTAGATGTCGAATCCGGTCTCGGAGAGCGTGCGTGCACATTCGTACCGTAGATCCGGATGAGTTGCGCCTTGCACAGGACCTGCAAGGAGCATCGTTTCCTGTGACTGCGCATCTGGCTGCATCTCTGCCTGCACCAGCTCACGCGCCGTTCTGCATCGCACAATCGTTGTCTTCATCTCGGATTCGGCGCGTTCGTGCGATGCGTCTGGCGGCGTCGGGATGTCGAGCGGTACGCCAATGTCAGAGCCGATTTTCTGCTGAAAACGGACGATCTCGTCTGATGTGATCTCGATATCATGATACACCGATAGCTGGTATGATCCTGAATCGGTCATGATCGCACCATCGAAATCGAGCAGGGAATGCACGCCTTTTTCGATTGCGTGGTCCATCAGTTCCGGATTCCGGTATATTATGTATGCGTTGGTGATCACGATCTCTGCTCCGAATTTCGCAAGTTCGGAGGCAGGTATCATCTGTATGTTTGGGTTGATGACAGGCATGACTGTGGGAGTCTCAATTCTCCCGTGTCCGGTGTACAATCTACCGATCCTGCCTGCTGAGTCCTTGTGCATGGTTTCGAAGTGGGACATAAAATCATCTCCTGTGGTGTCTTATTTTTTGTAACTATCCGTTCTAATACGTAATTTCAAAAGATGCATATCTTTAGATCCTTTATTTTCAACATTTGATTTCATTTGATCTCCTTCAATTCCATTATGTCTGTTATCTCAATTATGGTTATTGACGTATCCGCTTCAAATTAAGTGGTAACCGCGGCACTATCTAAAAAATCTGGAATTTAGGATAATCATCATAGATGCAGATTTCATAAATTTACGCAGATGTTGCCTTAAATCAGTGAAATCCATGTTAATCTGTGGCTAACAATGGCTTTTAGCCACAGATTAACACCGATTTACACAGATTGAGGTTGTTATGCATCTCTTTCAGAAAGACTGAAGACGAGTCTTACCATACTTGTTGGAGTGGATACTTATTGACCGCATCATTACAAATCCAAACGATCTGTTTATATAGCTTGGACTGGAGCGAACATTTATGTGCCGATCGATGGACTGTTCTATATGGGCGACGAACCGAACGATGATCTGCTCGGCGGAGTGGATATCGAATCGACAAAGGACCTTGAAGTTCCACCGCTCTTGATTGATCAGGTGATCGGGCAGGAAGATGCCAGTGAGATCATCAAGAAGGCGGCACAGCAGCGGAGGCACGTATTGCTGATAGGAACTCCTGGTACCGGAAAATCGATGCTGGCACAGGCGATGGCTGAACTCCTTCCAAAGGAAGAATTAAAAGACATACTCGTCTATCACAACCCGGAAGATGCAAACAACCCACTGATCCGGGAGGTCAGGGCTGGGAAAGGAATACAGATCGTCAACGCCCATAAAATTGAAGCCCAGCAAAAGGCGCAGATCAGAAACACGATTCTACTGCTAGTTGGATTCTGTATCCTCATCTATGCTGCAACACTTGGCGGAATGGCTCTGCTGTGGGGAATTCTCGCTGTTCTCTTAATCATGGTGATCGGCAGGCAGTTCGTGCAGGGCGGAAAAGCGATCGTACCAAAACTACTCGTGAACAATGCGAACAAGGACACATCACCGTTCATGGACGCGACAGGTACTCACGCAGGAGCATTGCTCGGCGATGTGCGGCACGACCCCTTCCAGTCGGGTGGACTCGAGACACCGTCTCATGATCGTGTGGAGGCAGGAGACATTCACAAAGCACACAAAGGCGTGCTCTTCATCGACGAGATTAACATCCTGCGCCCCGAATCCCAGCAGAGCCTACTCACTGCACTGCAGGAGAAGGCATATGCGATCACAGGGCAGTCAGAGCGCAGTTCAGGCGCCCTTGTCAAAACAAAGTCGGTTCCGTGCAACTTTATCATGGTTGCAGCAGGGAACATGGACTCAATAGAGGGCATGCACCCTGCACTCAGGTCGCGGATCAAGGGATATGGATACGAGATATATATGCGCGATTCGATGGAAGATACGCCGGAGAACCGGAGAAAGATCGTCCGATTCGTTGCCCAGGAGGTCGAGAAGGATGGGAAGATTCCTCATTTCGACAAGAGCGCTCTATTGGAAATATTACGTGAAGCAAAACGCCGTGCCGGAAGAAAAGACCACCTCACGCTGAAACTGCGAGATCTCGGCGGTCTTGTGCGTGTGTCAGGCGACATAGCCCGTTCGGAGTTGGCGCCGATTGTGACATCGGCACATGTTCTCGCTGCAAAGCATATGTCGAGGTCGGTTGAGCAGCAACTCGCAGACCAGTATCTTGAGCGGCGCATGGACTATAAGATGTACCAGAAGAAGGGCGAGGCAATCGGACGGGTGAATGGACTTGCGATCATGGGTGGCGATTCGGGAATCGTTCTGCCGATCATGGCAGAGGTCACGCCAGCGATATCCAAGAGCGCAGGGAACCTGATCGCAACAGGTATGCTGAAGGATATCGCAAAGGAAGCCGTGCAGAATGTCTCCGCACTGATCAAGAAGGTCACAGGCACCGGTACAACGAATATGGACATCCATGTCCAGTTTATAGGCACGTACGAGGGCGTGGAAGGTGACAGCGCATCAATATCCATCGCAACGGCGGTGATATCCGCGTTCGAAGGAATCCCGATCGATCAGTCAGTCGCGATGACCGGATCGCTCTCTGTGAGAGGTGACGTGCTACCTGTGGGCGGCGTCACATACAAGATCGAAGCTGCCGCACAGGCTGGAATCAAGACTATTATCATACCCAAGGCGAACGAGGATGATGTCTTAATCGAGGACCGTTACCGTGAGATGGTGACGATCATCCCGGTCTCGAAGATCAGCGAGGTGCTTGAACTCAGTCTGGTCGGAGCCGGAAAAGATAGTTTGATTGAGCGAATCAAGAAATTCTCGGCAAAGAAAGTAAACATCCCGATCCCCGAGCTCAGTCTGCCAACTCCTGCCTATGGCGCCACACGATGAAGCGACGCTCTCGACGCACGAGCGAGAGCGATTGTTGCACCGACTGCACGGATATCTGGTCTGGGTCGGCGCGGAGATACCTGATGTGGTTGAGATCGATGGACGGACCATCCCACTCCACGAATTGATCTGGAAGCTCTTCAATAAGAGCGAAGTGACCGACCGGGAGATTGCCGGGATCGAATCGCTGATCCGATTTCTTGAGAAGAGGGAAGCATGCGATGAGCACCGTCTTGCAAGAGCAAACCTCACTGAAGAAGATGCATATGCCCTGTACAATGAAGCTTCCGGACTGTTGCGTGCGATTATGGACTTAAAAGAGATTGAGCAGGGACGGCATCCTGATAGAGACCTTCGCAGGAGGGAAGTACGAAAAAAGATCAGGGATGCTCATGCTTTGCTCAAATTTGTGGATGAACTCGGGTGACTCGTTCCAGTAACCATATTGCGAACGTGCTCAATTGGTATGTGATAGGAACCACAAGATTGCGCAGTCTGCGAAGCAGCGGCGCAGAGTTTCGAGACCGTTTTCAACCCTCTGCGTGGCTCTGCGGTAGACTATATGGGCATGGCGATTTCACTGGAAAAATCGATAGTGTCCTATTGAATAAGTATTATATCGTTATGATTCTTGCTGGTTCTGCCGTTTTCTGTGGTCGCTATCGGTACCTCCACATGTGTGGGGCCGCGGGCACCGCTCTGCGTCTCTGCGCCTTTGCGTTAAATCAGAGAAACGCCAAGACGCGAAGGCGCAAAGGATGAATAAGTCTCTTCTGACATCTTTTGAAAACCACAGAAT
>JAYEFS010000086.1:0-18086 GCA_034658695.1 Methanobacteriota archaeon
AATTTGTGGTTGGTCTTGTAACAATACCGTAATTAACAACGGCATTTTTCTAAATGGTCTTGGCGCGTCTACCGGCAATTATTGCGATTTCAATAAAATCTATCATAACGATTTCGTAGAGAATGATGAGCAGGCTTGTAACTGGAACTACCGAACTAATTTCTGGGATAGTGGATATCCTGCAGGTGGCAACTACTGGAGCGACTATACCAGCGTAGATAATTTCAATGGCCCATATCAAAACTTAACTGGCTGTGATGGTATCGGCGACGATCCATACCCAATTCCACATGGCTCGAATAAGGATTACTATCCACTGATAGAACCATGGTACGAACACGAATCACAGACACACGGCGACCTCAATGATGACGACCAAATCACCCCCGCAGACGCCGCGATCGCGCTCGAGATCACAGTTGGCAGCCACCCGTGCGATGCAACAACGCTCACCATCGCTGACGTTAGTGGCGATGGTAAGGTCACATCCCTCGACGCGCTCATGATCCTGCAGGCAGCGGCAGGAGGTGTCAGTCTGTAAGCAGCGATGTTCGTGCGGCAACCCCCCGGGATGCTCCCCACTTCAGTGGGGGGTCGGTGACGTCCCAAAAAGGAGGAGGAATAACAGATGGCTGAAATAAGAATAAACGGAGTAGTTGAGATATCCAAGCGTAGACTGGCTACAGACGATAGGGTAGACCTATACGACGACATAATTGACGGTGTTAGTGCACAAGAATACAGGAGGGATTACTAATGGCTAAAGCATCTGCCGTACTGGTTGGACTAAAAAGTGTAGATCCTGCTTGTTATGATGGGTGGGATGGTACGGATGGCTGTTGGGGTTGCGAACTTGACGTAGATAATGTGGCAAGAATACTAGAACCCCTTGGATACCAAATACAGACGTTGAAAACAGAGGAGGCAACATGCGAGGCGATTCTTTCTTCGTTACATCGTGCTGCTGAAAATAGGGTGGCTGGTGATATCTTTGTTTTCTATTATTCGGGTCATGGGGGACAGCAGCCGGATCGCAACGGAGATGAGTCGGATGGTAAGGATGAAACGCTTGTCGCTTATTGCGAACAAATAATTGATGACGAAATACACGAAACTTTAACAAAGTTCGAATCGGGTGTTCACATCATTATGTTAAGTGACAGTTGCAATTCCGGAACAAATTACAGGGGGAGGATGACTGTACCTGTAAATGAAGAGGCGATATTCAGACCTGTGGCAAGAAAAGCACAGAAAGCAGTTGATATGAAAGCACAGCTTATTCATTTAGGCGGATGCCGTGACGGTTTTGGTTCGGCTGGGTATCAAAAAGGCGGCGCTTTCACAATGGCGTTATGTGATGCGTGGGGCGATGGTGCATTTCAGGGCACTCTTGATGACCTGCACAGTACGATCTGTGAGTTGATAGAATCGGATCAAAAGCCACAGTACAACGAGTATGGACCGGTATCTGATGATTTTCGTAATCGGAAAGCTTTTGCGGTACCCACCATTCCACCGGTGGATGGTCCTATTGAACTCACGGTTGTTGAGACAGCAGCCACGGCAGCTGAAATCAGTCTGCCCGGGGAGAAGCACTCCTATAAGTTCACTGCGGTAAAAGCCGGTCAATATACGGTTGAGACCGAGGGGCGAACGGATGTTGTGATGTCGCTCTACGGTCCCGACAGTCAAACGAAGCTAATTGACCGGGATGATGACAGCGGTAGCGGTTTGAACGCGAAAATCGTCGCGGACCTTACGCCTGCTACGTATTACGTCCATGTCCAACATTACAATAGTCATAGTGGTACTGGTTTGTATGGCATCAAGGTGAGCATATAATGAGAAGGAAAGAAACAAAAAGGCTGCCCCGCGATTCATTGCGGGGCGGGGCTTCGGGAGGCTGGCGCGAGAGCATGCCCCCTCTAAACGCCAGCACTATGTCATAGAGTTCCTGAGGCATCCACGGCGCCTTGAAATCAAACTGGTCAAAGTCAGCGTTTCTCATTCGATTACCGCGTCTATCGTGACCACGGTCGTCATCGAATTCAACACGAGAGCTCCTTTTTCGACCTGCTCCACAATATCCTTCACGGTTTCTTTGTCACCATCCGTCTTTATCCGTGGTTTCACAACAATTGTCGTGAATAACAAATGTCCATCCACCTTTTCCAGCGTACCCTCCGCACTGGACTCATAGGCGAGAATGTTGATCCCTGCCTTCTTTGTTCTTGCGATGAATGTTGTAAGAGCGCACCCATTCGCAGAGGCGACAAACAGTTCTTCGGGACTGATGAAGCCTTCGGGACCGCGGAATTCAGGTGGCGTGGCAAACTCGAAGCTTGCTTTCTCGCCGAACGACATGTTTGCCTGATATCCCTCATTCCATTCCAGGCTGTTCGAGAATACAAATTTTGCGTCCATTGGTGTTGACCTCCTTGTGTGAGAATTCTGCATCTCCGGTTCCGTTCACCGGAATTGCCTCTCCGCCACAATTTCGGTATCCGTGCCATATCAATCTTTTCTGTAATGGGAGTCGGATGTGTAACATGACACAACCCAAACTTTTCAGTAAGATACACGTATCTTGTGGCAACCAAACTCGTGCAATTCGTGGTATTTGTATGTATTCGTGATTTTATCACGAATTGCACGGATATACGGATGTCACGAATCCCAAAATCGGTGAAATCTCAGATTATTAGACAGTGCCGTGCAACAGCACGAAAGACGTGGAGACGCGGGGTTAACGATGTCTTCCGCGTCCCTCTCACCCATACCAAGTCCCA
This sequence comes from Methanobacteriota archaeon, assembly GCA_034658695.1. Lineage (GTDB taxonomy): Archaea > Halobacteriota > Methanosarcinia > Methanosarcinales > Methanogasteraceae > Methanogaster_C. Next base: position 2,790 of record JAYEFS010000086.1, read on the forward strand.
TATTTCCACGGATCCGAATATCCCGGAGGATGGATGCCCTAAATTCTCCTGATCTGCATCAACACAAACAGAACAGCGACGAATGCGACCAGCGTGCACACGCCGCAGATCTCAGGCTCCATGGCACAATCTCCGGCACAGCTTCTGGCTGGTTGCGTATCTGATAGCAGATGTGAGTTCGGGTTCGGGTTCGTGTGTATCTCGGCGGTCTGTGCAGGGGTCCGGGTTAGCCCGGGAGTTGAAACAGGGGACGCGGAAGCAGTTTGAACCGCTTTCGGGATCTCTTCGGGCGCCGTGTGATTATCAACATACATTGTCACAGCCATTTCGCCGGTTATATGCTCTCTTGTGACTTTTTCGTAATTTATCCCGGTATCAGGATCGAGCCATTCAATCTTGAACAAATGTAAGCTATTTTCGTCAATTTCGAACTCGTATTCACCGCAATCGCCAACGCTTCCGGACGAGATGCTCTTGTACTTTTTGTACACGGAATCGAGGTAGAGATACACATCCAGACTGTCATCGTCCATGTTCTTCACATAGACACTGGCGCTGATCTTATTATCCTCATCAGTGTGCTCATCAGTCATCAGAGTCAGGGCGGTTGTGCCAGATACGCTATACTCTTCGTGCTTTTCGTACGTTTTATCCGTATCGGGATCGTACCATCTGATCATGAATTCATAGGTCCCCTCGTTCAGTGAGTAACTGCTAAATTCTTCTTTCGTATTTTTTGAGACTTTGTCACCCTTCTTGAACTCCCCATCAATGTACAGCTCGACATCGAGCGAATCATCATCACGATTCATGACAAAGACGGTGACGCGGGCTGTTTGCGCCCTCATAGGGGGACCGCCGATGCAGACCTTGCTGTTCACCCAGACTGCGGATATCTCTTCAGTCTCCCCATCCCATAGTTTCCCATTATAGAATCCGGTTAGCTGGAGCGTGCTCGGTTTGGTTATGTTCAGAGGGCTACAAGCCCCGTCCTCGCCGGTTACCTCCAAAACAATCGTTGCCAGACTTCCCGAGCCGCTTACTCCATCAGAACCGGCGATATTGAACACTACCTTGATGATGCCGATGCCCTGAGTTGTATGGTAACGCACAAGCTCCCAACCACCTATTGTCACGTCTTTGCCATCTATGCTACCACCCGCAACATCGGTCACATTCAGAACGTTCGGATCGAATAGAAGATAGAACTGCCCCGAGTCCAGTTCTTCGACCCCACTGATATCGATTTCAACATCCAACGTGTCGCCAGGGACATACTCGGGAGAATTGACACTGACCGTCGTATTCGCTGCTGCGTGAGGTGCGATGCTCGCAGATAGTACCAGCACCAATGCGATGATTGTGATCCGTCCCATTCTAGTCTCTCCCAGTATACTTATCTGAGTGTTATCAACGTGTAGATGAAAGCAAGCAAGCCTATGAGCAGGTACACCACGTTGAAATTGTGTGGCACAATTCCGAATCGTTCAGCTAGAACGGCTGCATCCGCATCGGTTGTGTCTTCTGCCGCAGGTGTGGACGTGACCGACTCTGCAGATGCGGTAGCCAATCCCGGATCCGGACCGGACGATCGGAATTGCGATTGCGATTGCCCCGGCGTTGCGGTCACGATCTGTACTGGTGTTGCCGTTACTGCTGTTGCCGCTGTTGCGGTGCTGGCGTCGCCGGAAGTCACCGTCACCACGTCGCCAGACCAGTCAGCAACCATCCCCCCCACATTCTCGGCGTTGCCTGCCGTCGATGGATGATCAGATGACTCGTAGGTGGTGAGAAGCCCATTTGACAGTTCAAGTGCACTATTATCGCCAACATTTCCCACCACCTCGAAAGTGATCGTTGCCAGATATCCGGAACCGCTAACCAGACCTGCGTTTGGCAAATTGAAGATTACTTTGACCTTATCATCTTTTATAACTTCCATATCTTTTTTAACCTCAGTTCCGCCTATATTCCCGGATTTAACCTCTGTGACGCTCAGAACGTCCGGATCAAACGTAAGATCGAACTGTCCCGATGTGAGATCGGTCACATCATCGATATCGACCGTGACATAGAACGTGCCAGAGACGTGTTCGGGCGCATTGACTATGACGCTGGCATGCCCGTCTTCTGCTGACACATACGTTCCGGATACCAGAAGCACCATAATTGATACAAATGGTAACATTTTCTTTGACATTTGTTCCATTGTCACAACCGCAGTTCCAGTAGTCTTACACCATCCCTGTTATAAAGATTTCGACCCGCCGGGGCGCGGGCGGGGGTCACACACCCCTCATTCAATCAGCCGGTTGATCCCCTCGAGCACTGCCTCGACCGACGCCATGATGATGTCGGTTCTTGCGCCTCGTGCCGTGATCACTTTCCCGTCGGAACGCATCTTGACAAAGACCTCGACAAGCGCATCGGTTCCGCCTGTGATCGAATCGACATGGTACTCCTCAAGCCCTACATCCTGCGTGTTCGCAACCGCCTTCTTGAGCGCATTGATTGCCGCATCAACAGGTCCGGTTCCGATGCCAGCCTCGACAACGTCCTTTCCGTCTACGATCAGCTTGACAGATGCGGTCGGCGTGACCCGGTTCCCGGCAACCACGGTGAGTTCCTCGAGCGTAACTTTTGCTTTCTTGGATATCCCGAGAACGGTCTCTGTTATCGCCTGCAGATCGGCATCGGTCACCCGCATGCCCTTGTCCCCGAGTTCCTTAACACGCGTGAATATGTCACTCAGTTGCGCATCTGCGGCAGTGATTCCCAGTTCGCGCAGCGCAGCATCGATTGATGCCTTACCAGCGTGCTTTCCGAGAACGATTCTCCGCTCCCTGCCAACAGTCTCAGGCGTGATCGGCTCATAAGTCGACGTGTCAGCAAGAATGCCATGCACATGGATTCCTGCCTCATGCGTGAACGCGTTTCCGCCGATTATTGACTTGTTCGGGGCAACCGGAATGCCTGTGAGCCGGCTCACGAGTCGTGAGGTCGTGTACAGCTCCTTGCAGTCGATCTTTGTATCTACATGATACAGGGACTCCAGAATCATCACCACCTCCTCGAGTGGGGCGTTTCCGGCGCGCTCGCCAATACCGTTCACGGTCACATGCGCCTGCGCCGCGCCTGCAAGAATTGCTGCCACCGTGTTCGATGTCGCAAGCCCGAAGTCGTCGTGGCAGTGAATGCTGATCGGCGCGCCAAGACCTGTTAACTCCTCAAATATCGTGGTGGTACGCTCAGGCGTCAGTAGCCCGACAGTATCGCAGAAGCATAAGCGATCTGCGCCAGCATCGATCCCGTCCGCGTACAACGACCGCAGAAAATCGAGGTCGGCTCGTGAGGCGTCCTCGCCGCTCAACTCGACGATGAGCCCGTGGTCCTTTGCGAACTCACAGACGCTGATTGCCTCGTTTCTCACTGTTTCACGATCTTTCTTGAGTTTTTTTTCGATGTGAAGATCGGAAACCGGGACAACGAGGTGAATCGAGTCCACATCGCAGGAGACTGCCATTTCGACATCGATTTCACGAATTCTGCAGTAGCTGCATATCTCTGCGTCCAGGTTCTCGCGCACGACAGCTCGGATGCTGTCCCGCTCGCCTTCTGACGTGATCGCGCTGCCAGCCTCAATTACCGCAATGCCAAGGGAATCGAGTTTTCGCGCAATCCACGCCTTCTCATCTGGCGAAAGAGACACCCCTGGAGTCTGCTCGCCGTCGCGCAGCGTAGTATCCAGAAATCTGACAGTGGTAGTATTGGTAGCGGTGATATCAGTGATGTGAATTCCTCTCTCGTATTTATAGCAACTCTTTTACGTAACAGACTTAAGAATGCCGATGCGATGGTGATCGATCCGATTGATTCGATTGATTCGATTGATCCAATTGATCCGATCGATAGCTTTACAACCTCGCGGGAGGAGACTAGTAATGATGGGCTCGTAGGGTAGCGGATATCCTATTGGGCTTCGGACCCAATGACTCGTGTTCGAATCGCGGCGAGCCCGTTAATATGGTTAATATAAGGTGATCAGCATGAACGATCTCAACAACCTGATGCAACGAGCAACTGAGATGAAGGGGAATGGTATGCACGTCGGACAGATCGCTGATGAACTCAATCTGTCCAGAGAGACGATTACGTGGATTCTTACGCATGCCGGTACGAAGGAGGGGCTCCGCGCACCAACAGAGATGTCGATTGAGTGGCGCAGCATCGGCGAGAGCTCGTATCGACTGCGCTGCATCTCTGATGCGGTGGCTGATCTGATACTCGATGGTGTTGGCGACGAGACAGAGATTGACGCCGTGGTCGGTATTGCGGTGAGTGGCATACCGCTCGCAAGCATCGTTGCAAACGAACTCGGAACCAAACTTGCGATATTCTATCCGAATAAGCAGTTGTTCGGCGCGGAGAATACGGATGCGACCGGCATCTTCGGTCACAACTTCTCGGATGCGAGGAATATGACCTGCGTTGTCGTTGACGATGTGATCACCACAGGCGGAACGCTTAAGGAGACAATCAAGGGGCTTACAGAGGTGGGGGCAAAACCAACAGCGATTGCAGTGCTCGTCGATAAACTCGGGAAGAGCACAATCGAAGGAGTTCCGGTCTGTTCGTTGCTGCGCACGCTGTGGGTGGGTTAAAGTACCAGTCACTTCACGCAGACTACAAAGAGATAATAACCTATGCTATTGAATGGATATGCCCAGCGCACCACGTTCTCGATTTTGCCGGAGATTCGTAGATATGGCGAGGCTTCATTCTCGATTCTGTGCAGATGCGGGTACAAGAAGACCATTACACTGCCGATGCGCACGCTCCCAAACCCTACGGCCCGCATCTTCCCCAGAAGTTCCCCTCTTGAGAAATAATACGTCCATAGCCCATCGCTCACAAAATCCCTGTTTTTGAGGGCGTGCCTGACCCAGTCGCGGTTCCCGATGAACGTGTGTCTGAGCCACCAGTTGAGGTTCCAGCGGTTGACGACTGTTAAGACGACCCTTCCTGCGTCCGCAAGCACCCTGTGCATCTCGGCAAACGCACGATCATACTCGGGAATGTGGCTGTACGCCCCAAACATCGAGATCAACATTGATATACACCCCTCCTTGAACGGGAGCGCATCAGCGCTTGCAATGACAAGGGAAATCGAAATTCCGGAGTCATCTGCCTTTCTCTTTGCAACGCGGATCATCTCTTTAGAGATATCCAGTCCGATCACAGCAAAACCCTTCTCTGCCAGATCCAGAGTCTGTTCCCCGGTTCCGCAGCCCACATCAAGGATGATTCCCTCACACCCCGCCAAATTTTCAGAGAGAACCGAGTTTTCGACGGTCCGCATGTAGTCCAGCTGCGGATTCGAAAATCTCGTGTCGTAGTCAGAGGCAAGGTTGTCGTAGTACTCGGGGATGTTTACCTTCATTTCACAGGTATCATCAGGCACCACCCATATCTCTTCCGATTCCCCGGTAATTCACAATCGAGATCTCAGATGGCGTGCCAGCAGCAAGGCAAATACCACCGCAATGACTCCGAACCCCGGAGACCACCGCGCACCCCCGCCCTCAGGAGTGGCTCCAGTAGTTGCCACAACGCTTCTGCCTCCGACGCGTACCTCGATTGTCTCCCATGTATGCCGATCAACGTCTGATCTGTCCGCAATCTCGAAATGACACGTGCCCGGTTCCATGTCGTTGCTTGCCGCAATTGTGATGTGGTATGTGACAGACTTTCCCATGTCCACCAGTTTTGTACAATCATTGTCCACTACCATTATGCCATCTGGCAGCGATCTGGTGAGTATATCCACGTCGCCATAGATGCTTCCGGAGTTTCTGAGCGTCACATCAAAGGATGCCTGCGACCCCGGGTCTATCTTGATTGCGGAAGGCAGGTCTGTAAACGTGATTACATCACCGGAAAAGGTTGACGCATAGCAACTCGAAATCGTTGCGGTGACAATGATTGCGCCGAGCAATCTGGTTAGCAGCGCGGTTAGTGCGGTTCTGCTTGCGGTTTTGTTCATGCGTGCATCCCAAATTTGTCCAGGTCACTTCTGGCGTCTCGCAATCAACAGGGCAGCCAGCAGACCGACGACTGCAATTGCTGCCCCGAATCCGGGCTGTGCCATGGCAGTGGTGTTGTCTGACACGGTCACAATTTCGGCTGCGCTGCTGATGATCACTATTGTTACACACATAACCAGTAGTGCTATTGTTATCTTCTTTATGGTGCCATATCCCTGTGATTCTATACTCTTATGGTGTGTCCAACATAATTATAGTTATGGCGGACGTTGTGAGTTAATCGGTTGCAGCATCGCAAGCGCGACTTCCCCCCGCTGCAAGTAGCTGGGTATTCTGCCGCAGATCTGTAGAAGGAGCAGATACCAGGCGATGGAGAAGTTACCGGTTCTGACGTCTTCTGTGGTCGCTAACAGTAGCTCCCGCTCGCTTGGAACTCTGCATGACCGCCACAGAGAGCACATAGAGCACATAGAGGGGGTTGGGGGTATGAAAAGGCATTCCTGTGACCTCTGTGGCAGATGATATAAACAATAATTAGTACAGATTATATTCCCCTACTTTTTGAAATGTACGCTTAATTTTGTTCATGTTAATTATGCGCGGTTACTATGTAGCTTCACGGGTTGTCAGAGCCGACATATCCACGCGGTTTCCCGTGTTTACGAGAATGCCTTATATTGTTACTGCCAGATACTCTCAAGAGAGAGTGATGGGTAATCATGGATCCAATTTACATCTTTGCGATATTCGCGATGATCCTTGCAGTGGGCATCATCGCACAGATGTTCGGCAAACTCCTGCACACGCCGAGCATTGTCTTTCTGCTTGCGGCGGGAATCCTGCTCGGTCCGGAGTGCGCGGGGCTGATCGACCCCGGGTTGTATGGTGAAGGTGTGCGGCTGGTTGTTACGTTTGCTGTTGTGATCGTCGTATTCGATGGAGGAATCAACATCGACCTCCGGCATCTACGCGCAGTCTCAAGAAGTGCGCTGATGCTCGTCAGTGTCGGTGTACTGATCACCATGACCGGGGGTGCGTTTGCGGCACATGAACTGGTCGGGCTCGACTGGGGTTTTGCGTTCCTGTTCGGGGCGGTGGTAGCCGCGACCGGACCGACCGTTATTGTCCCGCTGATGAGAGAACTGAAGGTCAACAACAGGGTGCGCAGCATTCTGGAGATGGAGGGCATATTCAATGACGCGATCAGCGTGATTCTTGCTGCTGTGGTCTTTGAATGGATTGCGGCGCCGTATTTGCCAGTCGAGTATGGGCTTGTCATGTTCCAGCTGAGAATCGCAATCGGTGCAACGGTCGGGATGCTTTGCGGGATTGCGTGTGCATTTTCACTATCCCAGACACAGATCATAACCAAGCAACTGACACCCCTTGTCACCATGTCGTTTGTTCTCACCACTTACGCAATCGCAGAGTTGATCTTAAACGAGACCGGCATATTCGCTGTGGCGATCGCCGCAATAACCATGGGTATGGCAGACATACCCTATAAAAAAGAGATACAGGAATTCAAAAGCGATTTATCGATTATTCTACTCTCGGCAATCTTCATAATTCTTGCTGCGATGCTGAAGTTCGATAACATCCTCGCTCTCGGGGTGAATGGTCTCTTCGTTGCTGCCGCAATCATCCTCCTTGTGAGACCGGCTGCGGTCTTCATATCGACCGTGCGTTCCAGGTTCTCGTGGCGGGATCGGTTATTCATATCGGCAATCGGCCCCAGAGGAGTTGTGCCTGCATCGATGGCGGCGTATTTCGCAATCGAGCTCGCTCACGTGGATCCGGTCGCGGGCGATACCGTTATGGGTCTTGTCTTTTTATGTATAATCGCAACAGTGTTACTGACCGGCATATTCGCAAGACCGGTCGCAAGGATACTCAAGGTGATACCGATGGAGATACTGATCGTTGGAGGGGGGGGCGTCGGGTGCACGCTTGCGCACCGCCTGACCCGAAGAGGTGAGAACGTGGTTGTGATCGATGCGGATTCCGAGAACTGTCAGCGCGTCGAGCGGCTCGGGATACCTGCAGTGGCGGGAGATGCATCGGACGTCGCAACGCTGCGGAAGGCTGGAATCGAGAACGCCAAGTATATCGTGGCAACCACGGATCGGGACGGCGTGAACCTGCTGGTATGCCAGATCGCGACGAATAAGTTTGGATTCAACGAGGACAGACTCGTTGCACGGGTCAATGACCCTGCGAACCTGTCCACGTTCCGAGATCTTGGAATCAGATCGATGAGTCCGATCACGTCTGCAGCCACGATCCTGGACAACCTGATCACGCACCCGAGCCTCTTCTCGATGTACGAGATCGGCGAAAAAGGCGAGATCATCGAGATTGCTGTAACCAATCATGAAGTAATCGGAAAAGCGGTGAGAGACCTCCACCTTCCTGAGGGCGTGCTGATCGTGCTGGTTCGCAGGGGCGAGGGCACTCTGATTCCACATGGCGACCTGACAATTGAGAGCAGAGATCGGGTTACGATCATGGGTGACATGGATTCGGTGGGGCGGGCGGTTGAGATGTTCAAGTAAAAGCCGCAGCCGATCGGCATAAACATATCAACAATTCCTACCCGAGCCTGTGCACCCACGCCATTCGCACAGCCCTCAAACATCCGGATTCTTTACATCTCGCGCATGTTTCTCGATGAACGCCCGCACCGGATCCAGGTGGCATCGCTATATCGGGATCGCAAATATCCTGTCCGCGCAATCGCCCTCAATCGCAAATTTTTCCTGGTTCTGACGTTTTCTGTGGTCGCTAACGGTAGCTCCCTCGCGTATGCAAAAAAACGCGGGCGCATCTCTCTCAACTTTGCGTCTCTCTCACCGTTGCGACCTTGCGTTAGATCAGATGAACGAGAAAGACGCGATGACGCAAGGGCGCAAAGATTGGAAACCACAGAATCCAACAGAATCAGAATCTTTCGTAACACCAGAAAAGTGTGGCAGTCCCACCGCACAACAATCCGGGCGAGATCACGGCGCCTGCGTAAAAGACCTGGGAAATGCCGTAACGAATTCATTCCCCCATGCGAAGAATAGGTTCCTGCCCTGTAGCATCCCGAAACACGCGAATCATCCTCGGAATGCCACTTCCCGCATCAGTTACAAACCCCAACTTCAGAAAGACGTTGTAGATCGTCGGGTTACGCAGGACATGAACACCCCACCCCATAGACTCGATCGTGACCGCGTTCGGAAGCTTGCCCGGCGTTCGTATCTCAACACGATCGTCAAAGACGAGTCCCACGCACAGGCGCAGAAATTGTGTAATCACGGTGTGCCAGCGCGTTCACAAGAGACTCCCTCAACGTAACCACAGGGAGCTCGGGTCTTGCTTCAGGCAGCAGCCCAACGATTTTGTGGGGGCGCATCAGATGAATATCCAGAAACCGCATCACATCATGGAGCATATCTACCATGCGCCCCTCGATATGCTTCTGATCGTAAGGTTCTACCGATATAGCGGTTCCGAGGATGCGTTGCGCGGAGACGTACGCGTAAGGAAGAAACTGCTGCGGATGGCTGGCAAGAAAGATAATTCCTGTAAGCGTAGGGGTGGGATGCGCCCTGACGTCCTTTTTTGTTTCTCTGACCAGATGCCAGTTTACTAAGAGACGCTCACCTGAAATGCCTGCAATATCGAACCCCTGCCCCGCAATATCTTCCAGCATCCTTTATATCGCTTTATCGTCCAGATCTGTCACGCTACTCTGAATTACAGATGTTTCGTCGTAATAAAAGCTCTCGGTGGATTGGAACAGTCGCAAGAGTTCTTCGCGAGACGCTTGCCTGCGCCCTGACGCGGTCCACACGTAGTACACGCCCCGATTCGTTCGATATGGGCGGTGGTCCCCAGGGATGTTTACGATGACAACAATTCGCCCCTGCTGGTCCCTTACAGTCTCCTGAACGATCGTGACAGGAGGCTCGCAATTGTTGAATGCTATGTTGTCTATGAACTTGAGTGCATGGTCTGTTTCATCACCAAGACCTGTAATCTCTCGCTCGTCGTTCACCCCAAAGATCATCTGTCCCCCGTCCGTATTGGCAAATGCGATGATTGACGCGGCTAAATAATCGGCATGAATGAGGCGTTCCTTAAACTCGGTGTGGAGGTCTTCGCCTTTGTTGATGCGGGTGGTGAGTTCTGTCGGGTTCATGGTGGGGGTCCTCTGGTGGGTTATATTGTTTGGTGGATGTGTGCTAAAGGGTTTTGGTGCTGAGGGGAGTTTATCACGTGTCAGATCATCTTGATCTTTGCTCTATCGCTTCTAATGCATGGGTGGCGGTAGCTCTGACTTCTTTGTCGTTCTCGTCGAGCAGTAGCAGTTTCAGCGGTTCCACCGCTCTTGGATCGCCAATCCTGCCGAGTGCTTCGACAGCATCCATTCGCACATCCTCATCCTCAAACAGTCGGATCAGCGGCTCAACCGCTCTCGAATCGCCGATTTCCACAAGTGCTATGGCAACATCATCACGCATGCTCGCAGTCCTGAGTGTTTTGATCAGCGGTTCGGTTGCTCTAGTATCGCCAAGCATACCGAGTGCTTCGGCAGCTCCCAGACACACCCATTCATCTTCATCCTCAAGCGCTTTAATCAGCGGTTCCACCGCTTTTGCATCCCCAATCTCACCAAGCGATGTGACAACCCCAGCACGCACACCCTCCTCGCCATCTCCAAGCGCTTTGATCAGTGGGTCTACCGCTCTGACATCGCCGACCTCACCAAGAGCACCAGCCGACCCCAACGTACATCAGATTCGTAATCACCAAGCGCGTCTATCAGCGGTTCAACCGCTCTTGGATCACCGATCTCACCAAGTGAATCGGCAGCATACCAGCGCACGTATTTATCGTCGTCATCGAGTGCTTTAATAAGCGGTTCAACCACTTTCGGATCACCGATTTTGCCAAGCACACCAACGGCTCCACACCGAACCCATCGACCACCATCTCCAAGCGCGTTCACCAACGGCGTGACTGCCGGCTCACCAATTTCACGAAGTATGGTGGAAGCTGTTGAATTCACAGCCACAAGCATGTTTATCAGTGGCTCAACGGCAGGCTCACCAATACTGACGAGCGCTTCGACAGCTCTTTTTTGCACACGCCCATCTTCATCCTCGATCACTTTGATCAGAGGCTCAATCGCTCTTGCATCGCCAATCTTACCAAGCATGCCAGCCACCCACCAGCGCACCCACCGATCCTCATCTCGAAGTACGTTTATCAGCGGATCAATTGCTCTCGGATCACCAATCTTACCGAGTGCCTCGACAGTTCTTCGACGCCTATCCTTGTCTTCGTCCCCAAGTGCTTTGATCAGCGGATCAATTGCCGATTCGCCAATCTTGACAAGTGCCTCGACAGCTCTTTGGTGTACGTTCTTATTCTGAGCTCCAAGCGCTTTGATCAGTGGCTCTATCGCTTTAACATCACCGATCTCACCAAGTTTCCGGATCACACCGCCACGCACATTCCAGTCACCGTCTTCAAGCGATCCGGTCAGCGATTCTACGAGTTCGTCCACATATGTTTGCGTTTTCAATTCATCCGTATCTGCCATGTATACACCGCGCGATCCAACTGCTCACCTCTGTTTCATCTTTTTAACTCGGGTACAAAAAGGTTCACGCTCTCATCAACAATTGATTCGGACACTCTGCAACCCAAGCACCCCCACATCCCCCTCGCACATCCGGATTCTCAACTTCCCTCGCGTGCTTCTCGATAAACGCCCGCCTCGGCTCGGGCAGCACCCCCATCAGCCATCATGTATGTTGACCGCTCCAGTTGTACAAAAAAGTATTATACTAAAAAGTACGATTGTATATCATGAGATTCTATAACCGGCAGGAAGAGGTCGATGTGATCAAAAATCTATCAGCCCTCAGTTACAATCATGCACATATGCTTGTCGTTTATGGCAGGCGGCGGGTTGGGAAGACGCGACTTGTTCTGGAATCTCTTGAACCGATGTACTTCTTTGTGGATAAGAAGACCAGCGCTCTACTGCTGAAAGAATTCTCCGAGATTGTAAGGGTGAACTCCGGCAGTTTCGTGCCCGATTTTTCCAATTGGGACGATTTCATACGGTTTTTATTTGAGTATTCGAAAGATATGCATCTTATTGTGGTTTTCGACGAATTCCAGAACTTCCGAGCAGTGGATCCTGCCATATTCTCCATATTCCAGAAGTACTGGGATAATTATTCAGATACTTCGCGTATACTCCTGATCTTTGTGGGCTCGTACGTCGGACTGATGAAAAAAATCTTTATAGACGAAAAAGAGCCGCTATACGGAAGGTCTACCGCTAAAATCGACCTTAAACCTCTGAACTATAGGTGGGTTAGAAAGATATGCATAGACCTGGGATTTAAAAGCGAAGAAGATATTGTAAAGATATATTCTACACTGGGTGGCACTCCACGATACTATCAGCTGGTGGAAAGTTACGGGCTTGACAGTTACGAAAGTGTTCTGAAATCCCTGATCTTCGGCAAGAACGCGCTCTTGCAGGACGAGGTCAGACAGATTCTGATAAACGAGTTCGGAAGAAATTATACCACTTATTTCTCGATACTTGAGGCAGTATCACTCGGAAAGAACACCTTGAAAGAGATTTCAGACATTACAGGCATTCAGATGAACAGTCTTGGTAAATACTTAAACGAACTTGCCAGCACATTCGCAATCATTGAACGGAGAGAGCCGCTCATGGGTGGAAAAAAGATGGGGCGGTACTTCATAAAGGACAATATAGTGCGTTTCTGGTTCAGATTTGTAAACCCGAACATCTCCTTTTTAGAATCGGGTAGATACGAGATCGCACTGGAAAAAACGATGACAAAGCTGCCGTCCTTTGTTGGCAGGGTTTTTGAAGATATCGTAACAGAGATCGCTCTTGATAACCTGCCTTTCAAGGCGTCCAGGATCGGTAGGTGGTGGAACCGGCGAGGGGATGAAATAGACATGGTGGCGGTCAATGGAGCTGCCCGCGAGATACTATTCGGGGAGGTTAAATGGACGAATAAAACGGCTGGATGTGGCATCCTTGCGAGTCTGAAGGAGAAAAAGGATCTGGTGAAGTGGCATAATGGGGAGCGGACGGAATATTATCTTGTGGTCTCTAAAAGTGGGTTCACTCCAGAATTAAGGGAAATTATGGGGTCTGAGGGGGTAATCGGGTGGGATATGCAGGATATCGCACGGATGGCGAATCTATAGGGCGTTTGTGCGTGCCATGGTGGATGCAGGCTCCATGCAGCGTCGTCCCTGCCTCTTAAACCCATTTTCCACATGTCTCGCACATTTCTATCCTGCGTTCTCTCTGATTCGATACTGACCACCCCCACTCCGGAAGATCATTGTGCAAAAGACCTTGGGAATGCTGTAACGAATTCATTCCCCCCATGCGAAGAATGGGTTCCTGCCCTGTAGCCTCGCGAAACACGCGAATCATCCTTGAAATGCCACTTCCCGCATCGGTTACAAACCCCAACTTCAGAAAGACGTTGTAGATCGTCGGGTTACGCAGGACATGAACACCCCACCTCCTAGACTCGATCGTGACCGTGTTCGGGAGCTTGCCCGGCGTTCGTATCTCAACACGATCGTCAAAGACGAGTCCCATGCACAGGCGCAGAGATTGTGTAATCACGGTGTGCCAGCGCGTTCACAAGAGACTCTCTCAACGTAACCGCCGGGAGCTCGGGTCTTGCTTCAGGCAGCAGCCCAACGATTTTGTGGGGGCGCATCAGATGAATATCCAGAAACCGCATCACATCATGGAGCATATCTACCATGCGCCCCTCGATATGCTTCTGATCGTAAGGTTCTACCGATATAGCGGTTCCGAGGATGCGTTGCGCGGAGACGTACGCGTAAGGAAGAAACTGCTGCGGATGGCTGGCAAGAAAGATAATTCCTGTAAGCGTAGGGGTGGGATGCGCCCTGACGTCCTTTTTTGTTTCTCTGACCAGATGCCAGTTTACTAAGAGACGCTCACCTGAAATGCCTGCAATATCGAACCCCTGCCCCGCAATATCTTCCAGCATCCTTTATATCGCTTTATCGTCCAGATCTGTCACGCTACTCTGAATTACAGATGTTTCGTCGTAATAAAAGCTCTCGGTGGATTGGAACAGTCGCAAGAGTTCTTCGCGAGACGCTTGCCTGCGCCCTGACGCGGTCCACACGTAGTACACGCCCCGATTCGTTCGATATGGGCGGTGGTCCCCAGGGATGTTTACGATGACAACAATTCGCCCCTGCTGGTCCCTTACAGTCTCCTGAACGATCGTGACAGGAGGCTCGCAATTGTTGAATGCTATGTTGTCTATGAACTTGAGTGCATGGTCTGTTTCATCACCAAGACCTGTAATCGCTCGCTCATCGTTCACCCCAAAGATCATCTGCCCCCCATCCGTATTGGCAAATGCGATGATTGACGCGGCTAAATAATCGGCATGAATGAGGCGTTCCTTAAACTCGGTGTGGAGGTCTTCGCCTTTGTTGATGCGGGTGGTGAGTTCTGTCGAGTTCATGGTGGGATTCCTCTGGCGGGTTATAATCTTTGGGTGGGTGCGTGCTAAATGGTTTTGATTGAGGGGGTTTGTCGCGTGCTAGATCATCTTGATTTTCGCTCTATCGCTTCTAATGTACGGGTGATGGTATCTCGCCGAGACGCTCATGACGGGAAACGATGAAAACCGCGTGCCAGAGTGCAGACACATTACAACTTCTCATAAAAGTAAATCTTTCGCTCTGGATCGTCGAAACACACTCTGAATCTATCAAATACGCCTGCTCTGCCAAGCAAATTGAATTTGACCGTGAATTCATCAGAGAATAGCACATCGCATGGAACTTTTATATTTCCAACAGAAATTAAAATTTCATTGATATAAGCACGGATGTGTCCACCCACGCCTGCCGGAAATATCAGCTCCCCGCTACGATAGTCAAGACCCATGTAATCGGCGATCTCTGCGTTGAATATGCTAAATCCAGCGCCAGAATCCACGTATGCCCTCGTTAGAAAAGTTTTTTCTCTGGTTTCCAATTCAATCGGTATAATTGGATAGAATTTTCGGCTCTTCGCTATTTCATGTGGGTGAATAGGTTTAAGATATCCTATCAAAAATATATCTTGGTGATGAAATCCTGGGTATTTCAATAACAGTGGAGGCTCTGCATTCAATACGCCCCTCCCGTGATT
>JAYEFS010000087.1:0-4872 GCA_034658695.1 Methanobacteriota archaeon
AGTTCCCGCAATCTCGCTCTATTACCCGACACAGTACTACGCGTACGATCCTGATGCCGGAGTCGAGTGGTTCTACACGACCGGGGGAATCGCCAAAGGAATCCCGATCCCGCAGAACAAGCTTGCCCTGTTGGAAACTGACACTATAGCGGGCACGGAAGCGACAGGAACCGCAGAAACATCGGAAACAACGGACGCGACAGGAGCAACAGCCGCGGATGCCGGGACTGCTGCACAGGAGACTCCACTCCCATACGGTTTGTCGATGATTGCGATTCTGATGGCGTTTGTGGCTTTGCAGATGAAACGCTCCAAAGGGAACCCGTGATATGCGGAACATAACGGTTAAGATGGTCACAGCATATCTGCTGACCATACTTCTCCTCATCTTCCTCAATTTCCTGTTGCAGCGGCTTCTGCCCGGCGACGCGATAATTGCGATGTACAGCGGTCACGAGGTGGTGATGACCGATGAGCTGTATGCGGAACTTGTCAGTAGGCATGGGCTTGACCTGCCGCTCCACGAACAGTTCTTGACATACTTAAGCGAGCTTGCACACGGAGATCTCGGATATTCATACATCTGCCACGCATCCACCGCAGATCTCATAATGGATGCGCTGCCATGGACGCTGCTTCTTATGGGCACCGCATTTCTGCTGTCCGCCGTTGTCGGAATCGTGCTCGGCGTGGAGAGTTCGTGGCGGCGCGGCAGGCGGTTTGACAGATCGCTCCTGGCATTCATGCTGCTACTCGACGGCTTCCATTCTCTTGTAATCGGAATCATCGCTCTCGCGATATTCTGTTGGCACTTCGGATGGTTTCCGAGTTCAGGCGCAATGACGTCGTACTTGAGTACAGGGGGTATCGGGCATATCAGGGACGTCATCTGGCACCTGGTGCTGCCGCTTGCAACGCTCACGCTCTCCATGATCCCTGGCGACTACCTCCTGATCAGGAACAGCATGATGCTCACGATTCGCGAGCCTTATGTACTCACAGCCCGTGCAAAGGGCATCAGGGAGCGTAGAATAAAGTATCTTCACGCTGCAAGGAATGCGATACTCCCGTTTACAACACGAATCGGCGTCAGGCTCGCACACCTAATAACTGGCATGATTTTCATCGAAACGATCTTTGCGTACCCGGGACTCGGGCTTCTAACGTACAATGCGATATCAAACCGTGATCTGCCACTGATGCAGGGGATTCTTACGGTATCAGTAATTCTGGTACTTCTGATCAACATTGTTGTGGACCTGCTGTATCAAAAGATCGATCTGAGGGTTGGATATGCATATTAAACAATTCCAAGAGTTTGCAAAAGATAAACTTGGAGTTTTCGGGGTTGTGCTCCTTCTGCTCCTTTTGATGACCGCGATCCTTGCCCCGATAATCGCACCTCATGATCCATGGGACTACTCGGCTCAGCACCTCCAGCCGCCCTCAAAGGAACACCTGCTCGGAACCAATGATTGCGGATATGACCTATTCAGTGAACTCCTGTGGGCACTTCGGACCTCGATTGCGTTTGGAATATCGGTTGCAGCAATCACATGCACGATTGGGGTTGTGCTCGGCGTCTCTGCCGCATTGATCGGCGGGATGTACGATATGATTGTTATGCGAATCGCTGATGCGCTGCTTGCGATACCAACGATCATGGTACTGATACTGATTGCAGCGTACTTCAAGCCATCAACCACTGTCCTGGTAATCACGCTCTCGCTTGTGATGTGGCAGACCGTAGCAAGAGGCGTGAGGGCGCAGACGCTCTCGCTCAAGACGAAACTGCACGTAAAAGCCGCAAGGAACATGGGCGCACCGACGATCTACATTATGCGCAGGCACATCATGCCTGAACTCTTCCCGCTGTATGCGATGGGTTTTGTCACAAAAGCCCGGACCGCGGTATTCATGGAAGCAGGGCTTTCGTTTCTCGGAATCTTTGATCCTTCCACAAAGAGTCTTGGAATCATGATGAGTTATGCGATGCGCTATCCCCATTTTGATATCTGGTTCAACTGGCTGCTTCCGCCAGTTTTCGCACTTTCGCTGCTTATAATCTCGCTTGGGCTTATATCTTACGCGGTAGAAGGGATATTTGACCCGAGACTCCGGAGGAACAATGTCACTCCAATTTAAGAATCTGACTGTACAATACCGGGTGTCTGACACAACAGATGACCGCGTAACTACGCTAGACAACATATCCATGAAAATAAAAGGAGGTGAGTGCGTCTCTGTGGTCGGGGAGTCGGGTTCCGGGAAATCCACGCTCGCACTTGCATCCATGAAACTCCTTGCACCCAATGCCGTGATGACTGGGGAGGTTCTGGTTGGTGGCACTGATATATCTGACCTTTCCGATTCAGAGCTGGAAAAAATCCGATGGAACGAGATTTCTATCGTGTTTCAGAATTACGGGGACGTATTAAACCCGGTTCATAGAATCATCGATCAGATCGCCGAACCACTGATCAAGAACGGAGAATCCAGGAGTACCGCACTGGACCGGTCTGCAAAGATGCTTGATTATCTGAAGATAAAGCCGGGCAGGGCGGAGCTTTATCCACATCAGATCAGTGCAGGGGAGCGGCAACGGGTTCTGATGGCGATGGCGCTGATTACAGACCCTGCTGTCCTTGTACTGGACGAACCGGTTGCATCTGTTGATGTAATCACAAAATCATACCTTGCAGATGTGATAAGCGAACAGGTGGATTCCGGGAAGGCGGTACTCATGATAACCCATGACCTCTCCTTTGCACCAGTCTGCTCTGATCGCTG
Source organism: Methanobacteriota archaeon (assembly GCA_034658695.1). Classification (GTDB taxonomy): domain Archaea; phylum Halobacteriota; class Methanosarcinia; order Methanosarcinales; family Methanogasteraceae; genus Methanogaster_C. The sequence goes on from JAYEFS010000087.1 coordinate 2,791, forward strand.
CGAGGTGCTCTACTTCGGGAGCATTCTCGAATCGCTGCCGTCCCATGAGCTTCTGGATGCACCGCGCCACCCATACACCCGCGCGCTTGTCAGATCGTTTCCGATGATGGAGTGTGCCAAAGACCTTGCAGGCGTAAGGGGAACTCCTCCGTCCAGGTCTTCTGAATTTAGCCAGCATCGTAATCGCAGTTGCATATTCCAGCCAAGGTGCACGCAATCGATCGATGTCTGCTCGCAGAAAGAGCCGCAGGCGGTGTCGAGGGGGGCTGGTAGTGCCGAGGTGACTGTGGCTATGTCGTCTGCCACCGCGGCGGCGTAGCGACCATGATATCGGTGAAAGACGTCTCAAAGTCCTACAAGGACATCCGGGTCCTGAGCGATGTAGCTCTCACAATCGATGAGGGTGAGATCCTTGCGCTCGTGGGCGAGACCGGTTCAGGGAAGACCACGCTTGCATACCTGATAGCAGGCACGATCAAGCCGGACTGCGGGGAGATTATCGTTCGAGGCAGAATGGTTGTGGATATCAACCGGAAAGAGTTTTTAAAAACGGTTGGAATCGTCTACCAGTCACCAAGAGACTCAATCAGCCACAGATTCACGGTATTCGAGGCGATTGCAGAACCTCTGCACATACACGGGGAATTTGATGACACATCCCCCGGAAGAATCAAGGATGCCCTGCGTGAGGTGCAACTGCCAGTAGACGAGTATTTTTTGCAGAAATATCCGCATGAATTAAGCGGAGGCGAGTTGCAGCGGGTGGCTATAGCGCGTGCGCTGATACTTGCGCCGGATATGCTCATTGCAGACGAATCAACGTCTTTCCTTGACCCGAGCGTTCAGGCAAAGGTTCTAAGACTCCTCCTTGATCTGCAGAACGAGCGCGGCATCTCCATGCTCTTTGTGACTCACGACATAGGAGTTGCACGCAAGGTGAGCGACCGAATCGCTGTGTTGCATGACGGTAGAATCGTTGAGAACGCGCCAGCGCACCGTGTTATCGCAAATCCTGAGCATCAGTACACGAAACAGCTGATCGGGGTTGCGAAAGGCAAGACTGATGTGGTGGTGTGATGGGGGTTCGCGGAACAGTCCGGCTCATTGGCGATTGGATGGGGTTTTTCATGCAGCCGGGAGTTCCTCGCCCATGATCGTTGTGCATCGGGGTGTTGCAGGTGTGGTATTTACATCTCAACTTTGGAAACTTAAAAAACAGCCGCAGCCATTCGATTATCCAGAATCTCAAAACACCGAAGACTATATTCATCCCAACACGATCGGGATAAACGCAACCTTCCACCATTGGTTCCAATGGCAATCCTATATCAACTGCAACCGGTCTTGTGCATTCACGATGTGATTTTCATTTCATCCACCACATCCCACAGGATCATGAGTGCGTCGAGCGACGTGACCACGCCGTCAACGTTCATGGTAATTCACCTATAATTGTATATTATGCTCATTTATGTTATTCGTGTCACATGCAATGAATCTATTTCGGGGATTGTAATTTGATTTCCAAGTATTGCTTCATAAGTTTTAAGCCCTTTGGATTTACCCCAGATATCAATAAGATCACCTTCCAATAAACGGTCACCTTTGTAATTAACATATATTATGTCATCGTGATAACCGTATGTACTTTGCTTTGTTGCAACTCGTAAAATATAAGTATCGGTACGACGTTCGCTTACTTGGAGAATTTCACCCCTATAATAGATGATATCCCCAACGTAAACGTCATTATGCCTCATTAAATCATCATAAGAAATTACTGAAGCGTTACTCTTAATTTCTTCAATAGTCATAATTGGTGCTGACGTTTTAGAATTTGAATAATTTTCACCCGATTCATCAAATCCTCCAAGTATAGCAAATAAAAATATTATTACAAATGCTCCTATAAATATGCTGCTTACTTTCATTTTATTCGCCTCTTGTCTGTCTTGTCAGTACTTCCGAAACTACCGAGTTCCGAACACAATTCCCAGCCACGCCACCATCCAGCCACAATCACCTCGCGAACATCCACCGAAACTATCTCCAATTCACTCAACTAGTGCAAAGACCCGTCAC
>JAYEFS010000088.1:0-4850 GCA_034658695.1 Methanobacteriota archaeon
CAATCATATTCCAGCCCGCGTAGAGTTGCTGCGCTGGCGGGGCGTTTGATCCTGCTGACTCCTCGAAATCTATGCAGAGCGTCTCCGGGTTCACCTTCCACACCCAGTAACCCTGACATGGCACGACCGATATATTAGCCGGATCTATGATACATGAACCGGTACTTGCGTCGTAGTACTCACATGTCTCGTTTGCAGGGTCGAGGTTGAATACGGTTGCTGCGTCGTTTGCACCATCGATCCTCTTTGGCACTGAGACAAAGTTCCATCCGGAATCAAGATCAAGACAGAAGTCGCATGCGCAGAATCCTTCATCGATTACTCCGTCGCAGTTGTTGTCGATGCCATCGTTGACTTCGACAGCATCAGGGTTGATGGTCGCGTTGGCGTCATTACAGTCGCCGTCATTTGTAACGTAGCCTGCTGGTTGGGAACACGCTGTTATTGTGTTGTCCGGATCGCCGTAGCCATCCGCGTCATTATCAGCGTAGTACGTGTCTGTGGCGAGTCCTTCATCAAGCGTTCCATCACAGTTGTCGTCGATGCCGTTGCAGACTTCTGTTGCTCCGGGATGGATCGCGGGATCGTTGTCATTACAGTCCGTGCTATCTTCGACATAGCCGACTGGTGGGGTGCACAGCGCTTCTGTGGTATTTGCCAAATCGCCGTAGCCATCTCCGTCAGCGTCGCCGTAGTACGTGGTCATGGCTGCTGCAAGTAGGTTAAGTTGGCGTGGTTTACTTTCCACAATCCATTCCGCGGTCTGGGTTGCATCGACCCCGCCCACTGTAAAGGTTATCGTTGCACCATTGTCAGATCCGCCTTCACCAAGAACGCCAAGCTGAGTGTATTCGCCCGCCGTTTCGACGGTAACATTTCCTCTAAGTTCTCCACCAATATATGCATTGATGACGGTTCCCACAGGAGCGTCCACGCAATCAAGCGTTACATTCCCTGAGAACCTGTTCGGTAGAGTTGGTTCATCTGCCGATACTGTTCCTGACAGTATCAGAAATATTGAAAGAACAATCGATGTTGCGATCAACATCTTTGTATTGATTCTATTGTTCTTACTAAGACTACTGTTCGTATTAATTCTATTGTTTCTAATAGTTTCCTTATTCATAATAAGTCCCTCCTTCCATGTTATTATACATGCGGTTCCGGTTTAACCAGATATACTAAAATCCTGTTCTATTACCTCCTACTTTCGCATCAGATACACGATTATAGCCGCAACACCCAATCCGACAAGCATAAGCACAACCCACGGGAACCCGTTCTCTTCTTCTGATCCTGCTCCGGATTCATCGGTCGCTGTAGTTGTTGTTGTTGCTGCTGCTGTTGCGTCGTCGTCGGGCACTGATGGGGTATCCGTGCCATTAGCGTCTCCGGTATCATTTACTACGCCGCCACTGGATGGTGGAAATCCTCCGCCACCAGAACTGCTGCTGCCCCCGCTGCTGGACGGGGATACTGGCGTTCCTGTCGTGGTGAGGTCGAGGTTGCGTAGTCCGCTTGCTTCTATCCATTTCTCGGTCTGGTCCGCATCAAACCCGCCTACTTTAAAGGTTATCGTCGCACCTTCATCCGGGCTGCTGCCTTCAACGCCGAGCCAGACATATTCGCCCGCCGTTTTGACGGTGATACTTCCTCTATGGTCACCACCGATGTATGCATCGATGACGGTTTCAACGGGAGCAGGGGCATCATTAAGTGTTACGGCACCTGAGAACCTATTGACTAGAGTGGGGGTATCCACAGCCGATGCCAGTGATACGGATAATATAAGGATTGAGATGAGGGTCAACACCGGAATTATTGGTCTTGTTTTGTTGATCTTTATTTTCATATTTACACCATTTCCAAATTAGAAAGCCGTTCTCGTGGTATATTGGTGAATCTAAAAATAAAAAAAACAAAGAAAGGAAATCTATCCTTTCTTCATTTTCTATCTCTCATCTCACGGGGTTCCTGACATCGGGGAGTCTTCAGCCATCCAGATCCAGTAGCCCTGACCGGGGGTCATATAGTTGAGCCCGGGTGGGTATGGATAGCAGCGTTCCCAGCCGTCGTCCAGTGTCCACTGCCAGATCTGTGTGAACTTGCCTTCGATGTCCGCCATCGATCCGAAATCTGCAATGGTGCCATCATCAATCGGCGTCACGCTCGTATCGATGTGACCGATCATGTTCCAGCCCATGTAGAGTTGCTGCATTGGCGGGGTGATTGCTCCTGTTGACAGGAAGTCTATGCAGAGCGTCTCTTCACTCACCTTCCACACCCAGTAACCCTGGCATGGCACAACATCTATGTCGGCAGGGTTCATCCATGAACCCGCACTTGCATTGTAGTACTCACACGTCTCGTTTGCAGGGTCAAGGTTGAAGATGGTTTTTGCGTCGTTTGTACCGTCGATTCTCTTAGGCACTGAGACGAAGTTCCATCCCTCATCGAGATGGAGGCAGAAGTCACATGAGCACGCGTTGCTGATTGTAAACTCGCCACCGGTGTTATCGCCTGTAGCACCCACGTTGTCTGTTGCTATAGCCTTGATCTGGTATGTGCCATCCGCTTTTGTGGTTGTGTCCAGAGACACACCCCATCCATCAGCGCCATTAGTGTCCGTACCGATTAGACTCGCCGCTGGCATCAGATAGAACGCTACCTGAGTCACTGATCCGTCAGTGTCTGCTGCAGTCGCGGTCACGTCTACCGTGCCGCTCACTACACCACTGACTGGATAGGTGATGGTTACGGTTGGTTTGGCATTATCGCCGTCGACAGTCACCGTGATCTGATCTTCGCCCACCTGGTCCGCACCATCTTTCATCAGTGCGTATACATGGTAGTTGCCGCATGGTGCGTTGTTTAGATCCCAGTCGCAGCTCCACACACCACCGACCTCTACGCCGGCACCGATCGTGCCGCTTGCAGCTCCGACGTATGTGAAGACACATGACACAATGTCGTCTTCGCCGCTCTGATCAATCGCCGAGAACGTTTCTATGCCGCTGATAGTGGCTCCATCTGTCGGGACTGTGATTCGCGGGTTGGGTGCTTCGTCGGATGTTCCACAACTGAATGCTCCGCTTGTCCAGCTGATAGACGATAGCTCAGCACCCTCATCATCGAAGAGTTTCGAGTCAGCATTGTTGATGACCAGATCAGTTGTGCATGCACTATCCTGCAGGCAGCGTATCGTGAGTGTACCGATCAGGTAATCTCCGGTCAGTGGACCAACCACATTGCTGAAGGTTATCCACTCTCTGCCAGTGGTTGAATCCCACGTACCCTGAGCAAAGTCTCCGGTGTTCCGTGCGAAATTCGTTATCTCGCAGCAGCCAGCGTTGTATTCAAGCTCTATCTGACCACTCTGAAAGCTGGTAGCATCTACTCTAAGCTCAACATCAGCTGTGCTGTCGTATCCGGCACTGCTTGTGGATGGATTGAAGTATACCTCATTGGTGGGGGCAACTCCGCCTTCACAACTGAAGCTGCCATCTACCCAGTCGATAGCTGTTAGCTCAGCACCCGCATCATCGAAGAGTTTCGAGTCAGCATTGTTGATGACCAGATTGGTTGCACATGCACTATCCTGCAGGCAGCGTATCGTGAGTGTACCGATCAGGTAATCTCCGGTCAGTGGACCAACCACATTGCCGAAGGTTATCCACTCTCTGCCAGTGGTTGAATCCCACGTACCCTGAGCAAAGTCTCCGGTGTTCCGTGCGAAATTCGTTATCTCGCAGCAGCCAGCGTTGTATTCAAGCTCTATCTGACCACTCTGAAAGCTGGTTGCATCTACTCGGATCTCAACGTTGACTGTGCTCTCGTATTCTGCACTGCTTGTGGTGGGGCTAAGATAGACCTCTTCAGAGGCCGCTGTCGCAGTTGCTACTGCCATTAGCGACACCAGCGCAATTGCAGTCACGAGTGCCATTGGTTTAACATATTGCGATAGTTTCATCATCGTTTTTACACTCCTATATTAAATGAGGAGAATGAGCAGTTCAAGACTGCTCATTCTGTATTCATTTATGCACCTGCACATTTCAAGTCGTACGCGGAGTTGCTTGGATAACCAACGTGGTTCAGGAGCAGTGTTACATCTCCCATGTTCACGTTGCCATCGCCGGTTACATCGCCAACCCAGTCGCTTGGAATGTCGTACGCGGAGTTGCTTGGATAACCAACGTGGTTCAGGAGCAGTGTTACATCTCCCATGTTCACGTTGCCATCGCCGGTTACGTCACCGCACTTTTGCGCTGGTGTCACTGGCTCCATAAGCGTCGACGCCCGGTCGATGATGTCGTGCACCTCTCTGTCCGACTTGCAAAATTCAGTGCGCTCCTCGTCCTCGCAGTTCGGTGCGATGAACGATGTCGTGATCAGGTACTCGTTGCCATCTGCGTTGCTGGCGGTCTCCTGATCTGGCAGCCACAGTTCTGTGTACTGGTATGGCTTGGTGAAGATGCTCCACCAATTCCAGATCTCGTCATACCCATCGTATGCGTGTCTCTCAGCAAGGCTTGTGTCAAACCGTCCCTCAGTAGACTCCTCGACGTAGTGGAACTCAAGAGCAGGCACATCACCAAGGATGTTTCCAGCCTCGCTACTGATCGTCTTTCTGGGGTTGCCACATGTAATCTTCTCAAGACCGATGTCATCGATCATGATGTGATCCGCATTGAATGGTGGGAGCAACCAGACAGTCATACCGTCCCATACGTTTGCAAGATACTGTGACGTCACATGGCTCTCGTCTGCCATGTTAGGTGGGTTCCATAGTGTGGGGCACTTTGGTATCGGCGACTGGAATGTGATGTACTTGAACTTGTCAACACCAC
>JAYEFS010000089.1:0-4827 GCA_034658695.1 Methanobacteriota archaeon
GGTGCAAGAAAAACCAGTAGCAATCGGTTCAATCCAATTGGAAAGATGCTTTCGCTCCAGTACTAAAATGAAACAAAAATGGGACCAATTCAGTACGGGGTATACACATCCTTTCATCACCCTATCTTATAACCAACACCCTTCGTTGCGGCATATTATCCATCCCCCCAGCCTCACAACAGTCCGTTACCGGGCTGGGTGTGGGGTTCGGTTCTGAGGTGGTGGATAGCCTTTCCTCAGGCTGGATTGTAACAGAGCTGTGCGAGTATGAATTTATCTCGGCACTCTCGGTTTAGTGGCTTTTTAATTTCTTCTGGGTGGACTCGGGTTATGGCAAAGAAGTTCCGAACATATTCCAGGGGATAATAAAAAGTCTATGGTTTTATATGCAAATATCCACACAACCGTAACACAGTCCCGAAGTCATAAAAACCGTTCACCACCCCATCCCCCCATTCTGCAGCGCAATTCTCTCCGCAAGCACACAACCACCACCGCGGTTTCCGCCGATCGGATTCTTCGGAACACCCAGCGAGTTCATACATCGCGCCATGACCGCTGCACCTCTGGCAAGACCATCGTCCACGAATACAACCTGACTCTCCGCGTCCTCAAAGAAATTCATATTGATCATTTCGTTGAGTATCAGTGCAGGCTTGTTGCCGGTGATTCCGGCTCTGCCCGTAATTCCAATTGCCGTCTCTGTTGTCACAAGCCCGGCGTCGATTGCTGTCTGCACCAGCCGCCGCACAGATATTGCGGCAGAAGGGTCCATTGTGGCTGCGACCATCTCAATTCCGTGCTCCGCATATATCTCCTTTCCGATCTCTGCAAGCGCGGGGAGGTCGCTTCCGTCGTGTCCGACATCGCATCCGATCAAGACAACGCCGATCGTCTCTGCTGCTTTCGCATCCACAGGGACGCTGCCGTATCGTTCTCTCCCGACAGGCACAACCTCAATTGAGATGTGCTCATGGATCTCTTTTGCGTACTTCTCTGCCTGCTTTGCCTTCTTGCCACTAACCGATACCTTATCTTTGAATATGTCGAGCGCAGTTCCGGTCTTTGGGTCAACGAGCCCTGTACCCTGCACGATTGTGTCGGGTATTGCGCCGGCAAGCCCGCAGAAGTTACCGATCGTCTTTGCATAAGGATGCTCGTTGTTCGTGATCCTGCCGTCGAGCGTTGTTCCGAAATCGAGCGATAGGCACGGATTCCTGAAATCGACCTGCGCCCATTTCGCGCCTTCCTTGATACCTGCCGTTGCGAGCTCGCCCTCCATCTCGTTTGCGACGATCTCAACGCCTGTGGCACCTGTTGGCGGCAGCACCCCTGCAACGGCGCCAAGGAACGAAACCTTCTCGATTAAGCTGTGTTTTTTGAATTGATCCGGAATTGTGTCGATCGACATCGCCGGGGTCATCTCCTTTGGCGGCACTCCTGCTTTCAGGCAGCCGTCCGCAAGCGCCTGGATGAATATTCCAACCTCTTCGGGCGACGCGAAACCAGCAACAACACCGGTCGATCGCACTACAAAGTGGAGATTCGTCTTGATATCAATGTTTGCCTCAGCGAGGCAGTCCGCAATCGTGCCGGTCACCAGTTCGGATACCGATTCCCTTGTGAGTGGAACTCCCGTGAGTGTTTTTCCGAATACCTCTTCACCCGCCTTTGGAGGGCGCACGTCTCTTGTCATCTTGACAGTCTTGTTCACATGCTGCGCCATACCTGTGCTCATGTTCGTTGCCGTGAGTATGCACTTGGTAGTGGTGTTCCCGACCTCAACTGATGCGGCGATGTAGTAGTCCTCGATCTCTTTTTTGTAAATTGACATCGGATCCGGTTTGATGCGCACCACGTCGATTGGCTGGCTCTTCGCAATCCGCGGTTTTGGTCCTAACAATTTCTTGATTAAGCTCATAGGTGCTATTTTCATGACCAAGCTATTAAAGTTAAACCAAGCGGTGGGTTCAACATCAAAAAAGAAGAATGATGAAGGGATTTCTCCCCCCAATCCAGTGTCCGTTATCGCTTCCGCCGCATCATCAAGCAAGCGATCGCAAGCAATCCTACGATTGCAAAGGTCGCTGCGAATCCGGGTGTGGATTTATCGGTCTTCAGCCTCAACGGCGTTGTTTCAGTCGCTGCATCTGGTGCAGCCGTCTGTTCCGCAGCAGGTTTCATCGAGTCTGTCGAGTCCGCCGGAGCCGGCGCAACGGTCGTTGCGTCTGCCGCAGTCGCAGATGTAGTCGTGGTCGCGGTTCGTGTCACATCGTTCCATCCTGGTGGGTATGTGCCACTGCCACCACTGCCACCTCTGGTGGATCTTGATTCAAGGGTGAACGATTCTGTAGTGGAGGGGATGGCTGGTTTTAAAGGTTGACCGGTGTTGACAGTCCCGGTTATCGTATATTCTCCGGCAGTCGCACCAGTTGTGTCCACTGTTATCTTATACGCTAGTTTGGTGTAGTCCGATTCAGTCCCATATCCATAACCATAGCCGTAACCGTAGCCATAACCATCGCCGGTGAACGAATAGCCGTAGCCGTACCCATTGTATGGTGCATAGCCGTAGTTCGAATCAAATACCTGAAGACCACTGCTGCCACCGGTCAATCCATGTATTTCGACTAATTCGATCCTGTAGTTGCCCGCGGTTATGTTATCACCAACTGTGGTCCCAACACTACCCACGGTAAATGTCAGTCTTCCATCTTGAGAACCATTGATACCTGGCAACCCGTCTATCGCGAAGTTTGCCAGAGGGCTTCTCTCATTACCACCTATTGTCACATTGAAATATAAGTACCCGGACTGTCCAACTTCCCTGCTGTCAAGACCGGTCATGTCCAGTTCCACCATAACTGCGCTCGATGGTCCGGAAAATACCAGCATCAGTATGACAACAAGCGTTACCGCAACACTTGTTATGCGTGTTTTATTTCGTGATTTTGCCATGTTTACAACCACCTCTGTCAATGGCATATCGCCATGATGCACTGTTTACCAAACCCTCGATCAATAAATACCTTTCGCAATTATATTAATCATAGTGTATAAATTTATAATGAATTCGTTTATACAATGCCAATGCACTATTTCAACATGAGCCATCCGATCGGAGCCGAGTGTGGCAGACAAGGGCGTCACCACATACACAGCCGGCGCCGGAGCGACAACATATAAGAATGTGCAATCGGTCTTGAGAGGTATCCACCCCATATTATTTATTTAGACAATACTTACCCATCCCAGGTGCGCCTCGATAACGCATTGAGGAAGTTTAACACACATACCACCCCAACTGTGGACCATGATAAAAGTATTCGCAGTCCTCGGCGATCCGATCGGGCACAGCATGTCCCCGGTCATGCACAACGCGGCATTCGGAGCGCTCGGGATGCCGTGCAGATACCATGCATTCAGGGTGCGCCCTTCCAACCTCGGAGATGCGATACACGGAGCAAAAGCACTTGGGTTTGGGGGATTGAACCTGACAATCCCGCTCAAGGAAGAAGCACTGAAGTATGTTGACCCGGATCCGATTGCGATGCGCATCGGCGCGGTTAACACCATCGACTTCACCGACGCTGGTGAGATTAAGGGGTACAACACCGACGGGACCGGCGCGATGCGTGCGCTCGAGGACGCGGGGGTGAGTGCCGCTGGCAAGAAGATCATAATCATCGGCGCGGGCGGCGCGGCACGCGCGATTGCGTTTCAATTTGCTTATGAGCGTGCAGAAATCGTGATTGCGAACAGAACCGCGGAGCGTGGCGAGAAACTGGTAAGTGATGTGAGAATCGGGCTGGAAGAACTGGGGAAAGACCCATTGATTAGAAGCATCGGGTTGGACGCGGTATCAGGCGATATCGAAGACGCCGATGTCCTGATCAATGCCACATCGGTCGGGATGTACCCGGATGTTGATGCCATGCCATTACCGCGCGATCTCCTGCGCCCGGACCTCTCTGTCTTTGATATCGTGTACAACCCCCTCCAAACCAGGCTGCTTGCGGGCGCGGAGCAGATGGGCGCAACGACAATCGGCGGCGTGCGGATGCTTGTACACCAGGGCGCAGAGGCGTTTCGGATATGGACCGGAGTTGAGCCGCCACTCGATGTGATGCTTGAGGCTGTGCTCGGGGGGCTCTGATCGTGAACCGACACCGGCTCAACACATGCAACATATACCCATGACAATTGACCATTGATCCTTTAGCACTATGACCGAATACAAACAATGTATCATCGTGCGCGAGAACCTGAAACTCTCGCGTGGAAAACTCGCAGTGCAGGTTGCGCATGCTGCAGTATCGGCATCCGAAGCGGCATCCGTCAGTTCAAGGAGAGCATGGAAGGAAGGCGGGCAAAAGAAGATTGTTTTGCAGGTGAAAGACCTTTCTGAACTCTATAGTCTAAAGATGGATGCGGAGGCTGCAGGACTCCCGGTATCGCTGATCACTGATGCCGGCATGACTGAGATACCACCGGGCACGGTCACCGCGCTCGGTATCGGTCCTGCTCGCTCCGATCAGCTGGACGCAATCACAGGAGAGTTGTCACTGGTATAGTTTCATGGCATGGGGGTGATCCATCCTGATATAATGGCATGCTATATTAACATCTCCGGCTGTGGCATGGCACGTGCGCTGCGCTGCGTTTTTTGACAGTGGCTCATGAATGCCGATACATCCGCCGCAGCAATTCCCGCTATGGTTGTAAACGCATGCAAGCGAGGGACTGTTTCTTTGCTGTTTCGTAAACATCTACATCATCGCTTCGCAACACAAATCAGCCACGAGCGACGGTATAATCTCAAACAGT
>JAYEFS010000090.1:0-4784 GCA_034658695.1 Methanobacteriota archaeon
CTTCTTCTCGAGATATGGCTTGATTTCTCTGATAGCGGCAGTATCCATTGCACAGCATATAGGGATCTTCATCCTATTTAAAGTTTGAGGTGACTATTGCTTAGAAAATATGTTTAGATTTTTATGGAAAACCCAGAGGGTCATGGGTGCTGGTAGTACTGCGCGTGGTAGGTGTATTTATTCAAAAGAGTTAGTGGCAACAAATTTAAGGGTCCTGGTTGAGGCAAAACGATAACAAGACCGGACTATGGGTGATCAAAAGTGATGTTGGGGGGAGGATCTTTCAAACTCAGGTATACGTCAAGAAATAAAACATGATCACCAACCTGGGGATTTTTATTCTTTGCGTCATTGTGGTATTGCGTCTTTGTGTTCTCTTTTCAGTTTAACAAGAAAGGCGAGAGGGGCGCGAAGGGCATCGTTAACCCACGTCTCCACGCCTTTCATGCGGTTACACATCCGACTGACCATCCTGCATCTTTCGAAAATCACAGAATCCGTCAGAATCAGATTCATCCGATCGGAGTCGCCTTTCGCCCTATATCCCCACCCGCCCGCAATCATCTGGCAATCGGGCACATCCGCACGTCCAGCACAACGTTGTACTGATGCGGTGAATATGATCTGACAATTCGCTCGTCGAGCACTTGTGCAGTCATGCCGCAGGCGTTTGCAGCATGCTCGATTGTCTCGTGCGCACCCAAAAAGAGATCGCCCTCCTCCCTGATGTTATAATAATGGATGATTCCACCCGGTTTCACGATGCCCATCGCACAGTCAAGAAACTCGTCTACCGAATGCGGCAGATTCATGATCACGTGGTCTGCAATATGCTGCAGACCGTGCGCAACATCCCGCACGTCGCAACAGATGATCTCCATGTTCTCGACTTTGTTCAATAATACGTTTCTCTTTAGATACTCGATTGCCACCGGATTCTTGTCGATTGCAACCACCCGTCTGGCTGATTTTGCGATCGGGATTGCGAATGGACCCACACCCGCAAACATATCTACGACGAGATCACTGCTTCTGATCTGGTCGGTGATGCGCTTGCGCTCGGTTCCGAGTCGTGGCGTGAAGTAGACGCGTGCAAGATCAATCTCGTAGCGGCAGTCGTACTCCTTGTGTATGGTGTGCGTCTTCGGCTCGCCTGCGAGCACGCAAAAATCCCGGATCCTGAACTCGCCCTGAACCGGTCCGAGCATCCCGAGAACGGTCGTTATGTTCTTGTGCATCAGAAGAATGGCGTCTGCAATTTCTTTCGCATCAGAGTCCTCCGAATCGATGACCGCGATATCCCCGATCATCTCGTATGACGGAGTGAATCCGAGGATATTCTCGAATGTTTGTCTCTCTGTGTACTCGAAATCCCTCTGCAGGAGTTTCACATCGGAAAATCCATCTTCTGCCAACTCGCCCAGATCGATCTCACCTGTGATCGGAAAATACAGGTAATCCTCATCTCTCTGAACCGTCGCATCCCTCTGAAAGACGCCCATCTCAACAAGCGCACCGCGAACCGCCTCGCCGCGCTCTTTCAGAACCCGCACACACCAGAATCGTCTGCGTCTCATATTCAATATCCTATATTCAGTAACACCTATTCAGTAGATTATATTAAAGATCTCCCATTCTATCGGCGTATCTGCCCAGTCTCGCAAGCACGCAATCGGGAATGTCCACAACAGACACAACCTCGTCGATTACAGGTCCGTCGCCCGTCGCAACAACCGAGTCGCAGTGCTTCAGATCAAAATCAACGTGCCGTGATGTTCTTGCATCCCCTGAAATCGAATATTCATGGAGCATTTCGCGGATGTGCCGTGCGAGAACCCCGCTCTTGCTGATCTGAGAATCAAAAAGAAAGATAACGGAGTTTGGTTCGTGTTCGGATATGATCTCGAGAATCTGCCTGCAAACACCCCTGTCCGGATTTCTGTAGTTTCTGAAAACGCCTCTGATATCCCTTATGAATCCATCATCGCACAAAAATACCGGCTCTCTGGAGACAATGCTTTCTGTTGCGATTATGACATTGTACCCATCGACCACGAGGTCTTTGCCCCGGATATCAGCGCACGGCATCTTCTTCCCGAATCTGGATTTTGCAATTCCGGGCTCAATTACAACCCGCATCAGTATATGCCGATTATGGTCCGCCAGCCTGTAATGATCGCACACGAACCGTATTGCGCCTGTTCTGGGATACCCCCTGAGTAGCAGGTGCCGTATGTCCTGCGCCGCACGGCGCATCACAGATTCCCGGTCGGTCATGATTGTTTTTTGATCGGTGTGCGGCACAACGTATGAAGAGACTATCCGCTCAGTTTCATGATTGCATCGGCGAGATCCCCGCCCGATTCCTCCAGCGCAGCACGCACTACATCCTCACTCGCTCCGGTCTGCTCGGTTACCAATTGCACATCCTCATCAGGAATTACCAGCTCCCGCACACGCTCGCGCTCCTGCGGCGTGCCTGTCAGCTGATATGTTGTTACGCCTGACGCAACCATCACCGAGACTGCGGCATCCTCAAAGACGATCTCCGTGTCAGCGGTCCGGATGATCACCTCCTCCACGTCCGGAATCTCGGTTACGCTGATGCCCATCTGCTTCATCATCTGTTTCATCTTTCGTGGGTTCATACCCTTTCCAAGTCCAGGAAACATCATTTCACCTCTCTGTATGGTTCTCTGGTTTCAGTTGTGTTCCTTTAGCATATATACACTTTGTTTCCGGGGACACAATCGAAGTATTCAGTGAAATACGCTCAGATTTTTTGGCGGTTACAAACGTGTTAATTCGTGATAAAATCACAAATAAACGAATGCCACGTCTTAATCAAGTTGTGACATAGCATAACAGAGCGGACGGATATTCTAACGGGACCAGTAGCCGATTGGTACGCCCATTTATGCTACTAGAATGATCGAAAGTTTTAAGTCACTGGTGTATTAGCTACATCTTGCATGTATTACATATCATGCATCATGCATAGAATCACATACCGTAGAAATATGCTATAAGAAGGTATTATACAATGAATATGAATACGATACTGGTTGGAACAACCATGCTACTATTGCTGGCACTGCCGGCGCAAGCATCCGATTTCACGCTCGGCGTCTTCGGAAACGCAAACGAGGACGACACCGTAAACATGCAGGATGTGACCTACACAGAACTGATCATCCTCGAATACCGCGACAAAACAGAACTCGCGGATGCGAAGTACGACGACAAGATCAACATGCAGGACGTGACACAGATAGAGCTTGTCATACTCGGAAGAGAGAAGGAGATAACGCTCATCGATGGTGCAGACCGGGTTGTCACTGCAAATATGCCTGTGGAGCGGGTACTCGTTCCGAATGGCGATTGCATACCGCTATTGCGTGCGCTTGGTGCGTCTGATACGATTGTGGGCGTGAGCACGTATACAATCGACGACACACTGTTCTACCCCGAGTTTGGCGATTGTACGAATATTGGTTCTGTCTGGTCGCCCGACTACGAGACGATGCTGGGATGCAATCCCGATACCGTCATTCTGTATGCATCATTCTCCCAAACCAATTGTGAAGCAATCGAGAAGACGCTGACCGATGCGATCCCGGGAATTGCATGTATCCGAATCGACGGCTACAAACCATCGAGCCAGGCAGAGGATGCGAGAATACTTGGATACCTCCTCGGAAAGACTGACGAGGCAGATGTGTGGATCGATTTCTACGAGGGATTCATGAACCAGGTTTACGACGGGGCTGCGGACATTCCCCTGGATGACCGGACAACGGTCTTCATCGAATGCTGGAGACCGTACCATACTGCGGCAGGGAGTTCCGGGTGGCACGAGAAGATCGAGCTCGCAGGTGGCTACAACATCTTCCGCGATCTCACAATCGACTATCCTGATGTGAGTGAGGAAGACGTGATCGACCGAAATCCTGATGCGATAATCAGAGCTACGAAGGACGAGGGCGGGTATGACTGTGGTGATCTGACTGAGTTGAGTATGATCAGAGATGAGATCACGAATCGCACGGAACTGAAACATATCTCTGCAGTAGGGAATAATAGGGTCTTCGTGATCAACAACGACGTCTTCGGCGGAACAGCCCACTTCGTAGGCATGGGATATATTGCAAAGTGGCTATACCCCGACCGTTTCACGGATCTGGATCCGGAAGCGGCTCACCGGGAGTATCTGACCAAGTTTCAGGGGCTTGACGAGAGTCTTGTCGATAACGGTGTCTTTGTGTATCCGCTGCTGGATGAGAGCTGACAGAATATGCGAGGAATAATGAATATGAGGGTAAATATACTGATTTGAGCAACTCTATGTCTGCTGCTGGTCTGCTGTGCGCTGCCGGCAGCAGCATCCGATTTATATGTTGATTGCGGTGGTGCGTTTCTCACCCCCGGATATGGCAAATCAAAACTTATTGGCTCTTTGGGGCACTATCTAAAAACATAGTGATAGTCAAACTTTCCATTTTATCGTCTAATGTTTTTGGTTCTGTTGCATCCAACCAAAAACCATGAAAATAACCAATTCAGTAGAAAAGAAGGGATATCCCCAGCTAATCTAAAATTGCAATGCATCAACGATTAGAGCGATTCTGGGAAGGGTGCTTCATTCTATCACTATAAAATTCCTGATTCTGATGGATTCTGTGGTTTTCAAAAGATGTCGGAAGAGACTTATTCATCCTTCGCGTCTTGGCGTCTTGGCGTTTCTCTGATTTAACGCAAAGGCGCAGAGACGCAGAGACACAGAG
>JAYEFS010000091.1:0-4781 GCA_034658695.1 Methanobacteriota archaeon
TTCCGGTATTATGGGGACTTTTTTCATTAGCGATCTATTAGATATCTCAAGTATATAAAGCTTGTGGTGATTCGGGACTGTAAATCTGAAGGCAAATGGCAGTTCGGATTCGGGGGTGCAATCTATGAATGAGGTTGTTGCCTATTAGTTTCTAAAACGTGAGTAGTTACATGACATTCAACATTTGAAATCTGAGGGATATGTCTATGAGCCTAAAACTGGGGAAATTAGATGTGCGCTGTGAGAACATCAGTCAATTTTGCCCCGAAGGGGCTTTCTTGAGACTCGTCGATCAATCGATCTCTCCGGTTTAGCAGGTTTGCCAGATCTGGCTAAGCCATAAATCAGTCCTATAATGCCGCTAAATAATAACATTTGTAGGGGATTTATGGAAATTCCGAAACCTCCTTCCCCTCCCGAGCATTCAAAAACTGTAAAATGGCTATTCCCGATGCCAAACACGAACGAATCCACGTTTAAAGCATGTAAAATTATGGTAAGGGGTGCTAATAAAACAATTAGAGAAGAGATCACAATTAAAAATCCGATGGAAAAGTCACTGATAAAACCTTTCGGCGAAGTATTCACGACTTTATCCGTGCTTTTACCGTAAATTGTCAGCCCTGAGTGATCGTCGACTAATAATATATGTTTGGGATATCTTACTATTGAGGCTGTCATCCACAAATCCCCAATTGCTCCAGCGGCATTCATCGTGAGTGGAATAAGGAACCAATGGGCGATTGTGGGAAAAACAATCATGGAGATAACACCAAGTACAGAAATCACTATCAACGGTGCTATCAGAATAACAATAAACTGATTCCTGCGAAAAATTGTTTCTGTGGTGGTATAAAGATATGGAAGTATATAATGGGCGACTCCTGTTCCGTATCTGGGTTTACCGCCATACATCGAGACAGCAATTCCATGGATGAATTCATGGAATAACATTACAAAGACAACGGTAGATATAGCTATTAAAATTGCAACCGGCGTCCATTCAAAATCACCTGCATTTTGAGTTATTGATGTATGTACCAGCTTGAAGAAGCATCCAAATAGGAACAGTGATAATATTCCCATGCCAGTCAATATAACCGTCAGTTCTCTTGACAATTCTATTTTATTAATCTCTTTGCAATCCTTACGTTCTAAGATTTCGGATCTCTTCATGATCTCATCTCCTGGCAATCAGCATGCTCTTGCCCGATCCGGATTGATCCGTGCTCGGGCAGTGATCCGGTACTCCGGAATGGCGGACCTGTGCCGTGCCGTATCGGCACTTCCATTCTGCCTATGCAGTAACTGGCGTTTATGATATCCGCGGCTAGAGGTTCATTCAGCCGCGGTTCGTTGTAGCTCTGGTCGTTCATGCGTACGCCCATATCGTTGACGCTCGGTTGTGGTCATGTCCCGTATATGGTGTTGTGCTCAAGACATCCACCAGCGATCTCAATTTTCGCCGCTGGATGAATTTTAATGGTCTTCTGCTGTTCATGCTGCTCACCTCAGGTGTTCATATTCCTGTTTACCAGCAGTCCGCCATTCACACGCGTAATCCGGACAGCGTTGGATATGATCTCCAGATCATGCATGATCATGATGATGTTGCGCTCATCCCTGTTCAGGTGCTCAAAGATCTTCATGATCTTGCCTCCTGTTCATCATGGTGTTGGTGTATGTCTTTGCAGTCGCATTGCCTGTGGTGATGCTGGCATATACCTTTGCTGACTCCGTCACGACTCCGTCGCTGATTCGCAGATCGCATCTCACATTCCTGCCCGAGCCAGATAGTCCCGTGCTCGGGTAGTGACCGTACTCTGAACCGACTGATCGCTGCCGCGCCGTATCGGCACTCACATTTTGCTGATGCAGTAATGCTCTCTTGATGACACCATCGAACGGATTTTCATCCAGCCGCGGTTCGCCGTTGTTGTGGTTGTGGTTGTTCATGCTGCTCACCTCAGGTGTTCATGTTCCCGTTTACCAGCAGCCCGTCCTTTACGTGCATGATCCGGTCAGCATGAGATGCGATCGCTGGATCGTGTGTGATCATGATGATGGTGCGCCCATCCCTGTTCAGATTCTTGAAGATCTTCATGATCTCTGCTCCTGTGCTGGCGTCGAGACTTGCAGTGGGCTCGTCCGCGAGAATGATCGATGGGTCGTTTACGAGCGCTCTTGCGATCGCAACACGCTGGCGCTGCCCGCCCGATAGTTGTGTCGGCTTGTGATGCATGCGACCTGCAAGTCCGACGAGTTCTAAGAGTTCCTTCGCGCGCTTCTCTGGATTGCAGCCGTGTTTTTGGCACACAATCGCTGGAAGTTCGACATTCTGAAAGGCGCTCATCCCGGACGTGAGATCGAAGGTCTGGAATACAAAACCGATCTCACCGCGAAGATGCGCGAGTTCATCGTCGGAGAGTTTGTTCACGACATTTCCGAGAACGCGGATCTCTCCTTCGGTGGGATGATCACGGCAACCGATCAGGTTCGCGAGCGTGCTCTTGCCTGAGCCCGATTGACCCATGATCGCAAGAAACTCGCCACGCTGGATCGAGAGATCGATACCCCGGAGTACCGGCACTTCCATTTCGCCGATGCAGTAGCTCTTTCTGGCGTTTGTGATCTCCACGGCTGGAGTTTCATCCAGCCGCGGTTCGATGTGGTTGTGGTTGTGGTTGTGGTTGTGGTTGTGGTTGTTCATGTTGTTTACCTCCTTCTGTTCAGACTTGTCGATTAATCGACTTGTCTGATTGTATAGATGTAAGTAATAGTACTTAAATCTTTCGATTAATCGAAAGACTTTATGATGAGATGTGAAACTTCGCAACAGAATCACAAATCAGTTACAGATGGCGTTGCCCCGATGCAACGAATAAGTATGGACAATGGTGAGGGGCGAATCTGACAGAGTCTTCGTCCGCGCCACCCCATAAATCGGATTGCGAGAGCATCCGCGCCTTTATTTCAATAAAACGGAAATTGAAGCATGAGGGCTATTCCCATTACCAACTGCGGAAGGATGTACATGTAAACGAGCCGTTTTACCGGATGCAATCCCTTTGAATATTTTATTATTATTGGAACTGAAAGCCATCCGAGAATGCAAAAAATCGGATAGACGTATCCTGTTTTCAGATATGCATAGCTAAACTGATAAGGAACTCCTATAACGTATATGGGCTGGAGAATTTTGGCAAATAACGTCCAAAGCCCGCCAAACATAAAACACCAACCAAGCAGGAAATTAGAAAATAATATCCACGTCAGTACTTCAATAAATTGAAAACATCCCACCATCTCAAATCCAATCAAGGAAAAGAATGCTACTATCTCTGATAGGACAACCAATAAGATGATACCTGAAGCGATCTTATCGAATTTTTTCATTTGCCACTCCTATTTCTATATTCATTGCATAAAAAGTCCCAACCATCTTCCACTCGAATTGCAGGGCATCGTTGGTGGTTGGGAATTCTTTGTTCACCGTTATCGTTATCTTATCTCTCATCAGATATCATTTTTCAAAAATATTACCCATTTGCAGTTCAAACGTATCCCGTATTCCATTGACCTCTACTGTGTAAACGCCTGCTTTCAATCCAACCACGTCCAATGCGATAACTTCCTCAAATGGCGTAATTACCTGTGCACACATTGCGTCAGCAGGTCTGAATGCAGTTATGGTGACGAAGAACGTGTCCCCTTCACGTCTCGTCGTAATCTCGTCAACTTCAGTGCAGCTATCGGGATATTCGCCTCTTGCAACGACGTTTACCTGAACGGGAAATGATTCAAGCAGCATAATTTCAATGTCGTTTACATTAGCTAAATTAACTGTTTCATTCCGCGCCGCGCCTCTTTCAACCGTCTTTTGACATTGCTCGCCCAAAACGTAGTGCTGGGAGCAGTTCCACTGCTTGACCTGAGTTCACCGGTTACGATAACCTGGTCGCCATTTTCGATTCCTTCCATACTTACCGGGGGTCTTTCTGTTCCGTCATCCTCTACCATCAAGTCGTAGTGTACAGTCAATATTTTTCCATCCGTTGCCAATGCAAAGCACGGGCAGAAAAGTTCACCCAACGCACTTACCGTTCCATAAACTTTGACTTCAGTGTCGTACGCCGGATCTTCCAATAGTTCGGAAACACTCATAGCCCCTTCGGATCTTGTAGTGGTATCCAACTCCGCATGATACACCAGTGCCCGCCCGTCTTCTGTTCCGAGGGTGAGCTGGTTTTCCGGAATGGTGTAGGTCGTTACGTCGCGCAGTATGTCAAGGTACTGCGTTTCCTGTTCCATCACACCTTCCGGGTCCATGCAGAACATTTCAGTCCACGACATCTCGTTGATGACAATATTATCAGCAGCAGTATATGCTCCGAAGTAATGGTTGCATCCAGCCGTACCGCTGATCTTCCCATTCTCAAAGCTAGCAGTGATTGTCGTCCTGGGAATTGGGGGGTGCACATCACCATCACTTCCTGTGATTAAGGTAAGCGTCCAGATTTTCCCTTCCAGGCGGGAGTCAGTTGGGGTTGAAGTGGGGGTTGATGCAGGTAATGGGGCTTCTGTCGTGGTCCGCGTAGGGGTGGGTGTGGGTGCCGATGATCTATCCTCCTCAATGCATCCCGCAGATATCAAGACCGCTGCGATTGCTACTGTGGCCATCAAGTCCATTATGGGTTTCTTTTTCATAGTTCTCGCTCCGGTTGTCTGTATCCTGGATCTGTTTCCTACCCGAGCCAGATTGATCCGTGCTCGATTGTGAT